>JBALXF010000012.1:0-17395 GCA_036961085.1 Psychromonas sp. | reverse complement strand
GAAACACCGCCATCGACATAGTGTGTATCGCCAATTTTAACGCCTTTTTTATATAAAAAAGGAAGGGCGCTTGAAGCCTTAAGTGTGGTTAGCCAGCCATCATTACCCGGTTCAAAAAACGAGGGGGTTAAATCTTGTGCATTGGTCGCAGAAAATAATAAGCGTCGGTTTTTCATCTGAGTATTGGCACAACCAATATTTAATTTATGTGATGCGCTATCAAGGTGAGAAAAATACCAATCTAGGTTTACTGTGCTTTGACCAATGAATGGGTGCTTAATATTAAAAAAATTGGGATGGCTAGATAACTCCATTATTGACTTTTTAGCGTAGCCAACTTGTTTAGTCATATAACTCGACAAATTTTGTGCTCCCGCAGAAGTGCCTATCAATAAGTCGAACGGATTGAAGTCGTTAAGTAACCAACTATCTAGAATGCCGGCGGTAAAAACACCTCTTTGACCACCACCTTCAGCGACCAATGCGATCCCTTTGGTGGCTGTAGATGTTATACAGTTATCGTTACAAGAAAAATGGTCTTGCTGCATCTTATTCTCAATTAGTCATTACATAAAAAATTAACATCAGCATTCATATTTTTTTCAAATTGGAATGGAGATGTTCAAGCTAAAAAGTAAATTTTACAGTTGCTCTGTTACGTTTATAAAAGGTTATTTTTATAAACGGCTACTTTTATCAACTGTTACTTTTATAAACTGCAACTCACTTGTCACTTTGGCAATGTTGGTCGCCATAATAATTATTTGAGTAGTTACATTTAACGCTTTGTTTTTTATTGCTGTCAGAATTGAAAATAGACTTTATGTTATCGATAATATTTTTCATCTTGCTTACCCTTTAAAGTTAGCTGTTAAGTTATCTGTTAAATTAAGATGAAACGATTGTGCTGCATTAGCAATGTTCAGTAAAAACGTAAAAATCTATAACATGATTCAATAAAATAGAATCATGCTTATTTCAAGCTACAATGATTATTTCAAACTACATTTAGCCGTTAGTTGCTCGGTGAAAATATCCTTTAATATGGTCAGCTCATTGGTTCTGACATAGTTGGGGCGTATCACTAGGGCAAGGGTTCGGTGCGGTCCTGGTTCATTTAAATGAATCGCATTAAGTTCTGATTCATTGTGTATCAATTGATCTAATGCCATTTGTGGCACCAGTGTTGTGCCAAGCTTTCCTGCCACCATTTGAATCAGTGTATGCAAACTAGCAGAATCGAAATCAGAGTCTTGTTTTTTACTTTTTAATCGACAAGCACTTAATGCGTGCTCTTTTAGACAATGACCTTCTTTTAATAACATCAGCTTTTCAATTTCTAGCTCTTCGCTGGTAATTTCTTTTGCTGCGCTTAAACATTCATCTTTATGGCAGACCAAGTAAAAGTCTTCTTGCCAAAAATCGAAATTCATTAACCCCTCGATTGGGTGCGGTAAGGCAAGAATAGCGGCATCAATCTCGCCATTTTTTACCATATCAATTAAAATATGTGATTGTTCCTCAACGATTTTTAATTTAAAGCTCGGGTATTGTTTTCTTACTGCCGGTAATACTTTAGGTAAAAGGTAAGGCCCAATGGTTGGGATCACGCCAATGGTCATCGCACTGCTAAATGGGTGCTGACAGGTTTGCGTTATCTGTAATAACTCATCGACTTCCAGTTTTACCCGTTTGGCTTTATCTAGTATCAGTTGACCGTTTTTGGTTACTAATACTTGTTTATTATTACGCTCAAATATGGTGGTGCCTAACTGCTTCTCCAGTTCATTTATGGCCGTACTTAATGCTGATTGCGACACATTGCATGCCTCTGCCGCTTTTTTAAAGTGTAAGGTCTTTTCAATTGCTAATGCATAGTGCAGTTGTTTTAACGAAATCATATTTTCAACTATCAATTTTATTGAACATAACTTTTATTTTAATCAGTTTTATAAAATTAACTACCTCTAAATGATTCTGTTTTATTGAACATCAACATCAATTTAATCAATTAGTTTAATCAACTACTTACTCCTACAATGTACATATCGAAACAATAAATTTCAGCATGTCAGGCACATTTCGTTCGATTAATTGTTTCAAGCTGAGCGTATTAAACAATGCGGAGCTCAGCTGTTTTCAAATGACAAGATTGCAAAAATTGATGTGCTAGTTACGGATCTAAACTAATTAATAAATACTCTGATGGCGAACAAGGTTAAAGAGTTACCGCCATCATATTGTCGTGAATAAAAATACGAGAGGAATTTACAGTATGGAAAATAATAACACTAACACGGGTGGTAAATGCCCAGTGATGCATGGCGCTTCAACCGATAACAGCATTTCAAATGTCGATTGGTGGCCTAAGGCGCTTAATCTCGACATACTGCATCAACACGACACTAAAACCAATCCAATGGGCGCGGATTTTAACTATCAAGAGCAGGTCAAAAAGCTTGATGTTGAAGCATTTAAAAAAGATTTACATGCATTGATGACCGAAAGTCAGGCATGGTGGCCGGCAGATTGGGGGCACTATGGTGGCCTCATGATCCGCTTATCTTGGCATGCAGCAGGTACTTATAGAACTGCAGATGGCAGGGGCGGTGCGGGTACCGGTAGTCAACGTTTTGCGCCACTGAATTCATGGCCTGATAACGTCAACCTAGATAAGGCCCGTCGTTTACTTTGGCCGATTAAAAGAAAATATGGTAACAAGCTTAGCTGGGCTGATTTGATTGCCTACGCCGGTACTATCGCTTATGAATCTATGGGTTTGAAAACATTTGGTTTTGGGTTTGGACGAGAAGATATTTGGCATCCTGAAAAAGATATTTACTGGGGCGCTGAAAAACAGTGGCTTGCCCCAAGTGGCAGCGAAGGTAGCCGTTACTCAGGTGAACGCGATCTAGAAAACCCGCTAGCAGCTGTAATGATGGGACTGATTTACGTTAACCCTGAAGGTGTTGATGGCAATCCCGACCCGCTAAAAACAGCGCATGATATACGTGTAACCTTTGCACGCATGGGGATGGACGATGAAGAGACTGTTGCGCTAACAGCTGGTGGTCATACTGTTGGTAAAGCACATGGTAATGGCGATGCAGAGCTGCTAGGTGCAGAGCCTGAGGGCGCAGGTATCGAAGAGCAAGGTTTAGGTTGGAACAATCACACTAAACGAGGTATTGGTAGCGATACCGTTTCCAGTGGTATTGAAGGTGCATGGACAACTAACCCAACACAATGGGATAACGGTTATTTTCATCTGTTGCTCAACTATGATTGGGAGTTAACTAAAAGCCCAGCAGGTGCTTGGCAGTGGGAGCCTATCGACATTAAAGAAGAAGATAAGCCAGTTGATGTTGAAGATGCATCTAAACGTTATAACCCAATGATGACCGATGCCGATATGGCGATGAAAGTGGATCCTGAATATCGAGTGATCTCAGATCGCTTTTATAATAATCCTGATGAATTCTCAGACATTTTTGCACGCGCTTGGTTCAAGCTTACGCATCGTGATATGGGACCTAAAGCGCGCTATATTGGTCCTGATGTACCTAAAGAAGAGTTGATTTGGCAAGATCCGATCCCTGCAGGCGCTAGTGACTATGATGTGCAGTTGGTAAAAGAAAAAATCAAAGCGAGTAGCTTGAGTATCAGTGACATGGTAACGACTGCCTGGGATAGCGCGAGAACTTATCGAGGTTCTGATATGCGGGGTGGTGCTAACGGTGCACGTATTCACCTAGCTCCTCAGAAGGATTGGCAAGGCAACGAACCCACACGTCTCAACAAGATATTAAATGTGCTTGAATGTATAGCCATTGATGCAGATGTTAGTATTGCGGATGTGATCGTTATGGCGGGTAATGTCGGTGTCGAGCAGGCAGCTAAGGCTGCTGGTTATGACATTACGGTTCCTTTCTTAGCTGGTCGCGGTGATGCAACGCAAGATATGACGGATGTCGATTCGTTTAGTGATTTAGAGCCAATTCACGATGGCTATCGTAACTGGCTCAAGAATGATTATATTGTTAGTGCGGAAGAATTATTGCTAGATCGCACCCAACTAATGGGGCTTACTGCACCAGAAATGACAGTGTTAGTGGGTGGCATGCGCGTTCTTGGCACTAACCACGGCGGCTCTAAACACGGTGTTCTTACCGAACGAGAAGGTGAGTTAACAAACGACTTTTTCGTCAACCTGACTGACATGAATTATACGTGGAAGCCGACTGCTAATAATCTCTATGAGATTCGCGATCGTCTGAGCAACGATGTTAAGTGGACGGCAACACGTGTAGATCTTGTTTTTGGGTCTAATTCAGTGCTGCGCGCCTATGCTGAGTTTTATGCTCAGGATGACAACAAAGAAAGATTTGTGCAGGACTTTGTGGCTGCATGGGCGAAGGTCATGAACGCGGATCGCTTTGATTTAGCCTGATATTTACTAGATGAAATAGCTAATATTAACCAGCTTTCCTTACCTTAATGAATAAGGTCTCTCAGAATGAAGAGAGACCTAGTTTGCCATTTATTATCGTTTTTACATCTACCCGTGTTTGTATCGTTTCAACTAAGAAAAATATACAAAATTTTTGACTACCACTGTAGAACTTGTCGTGTGATGCAATGCTTAATCATTCCTGATTAACTACTTTTTCTTTATTGCCGAGTAAACGGTAGGTTACGACTGAAGTTGCCGTTAAAAACAGGCAGACCGTCATGATGGTGAAACCCTTAAACACATAATCTCCCATGCCACCAAGGTCAATATAGGTATAAAATAACTGACTGATAAACGACAAACTTAATATCCAAATAAAGGAGCTAAGTGCACTTAATAAAGCGACTTTACGTTTGTCAAAATGCGTCATCCCCATAAACATAGGTACCAATACGCGCACGAACGGAATAAACTTTGAAAAAACCAGTGATAACAAACCATAACGTGTTAATAAATTGGTCGTTTTTTGTAGATGTTTTTCACTTATCGCCCGCTTTATCCAGTCATTAAGTACACCACTTCTCAACCAGCGTCCTTGTACAAAAGCACAATATGTTCCTAATGCAGATAACAAAGGCAGAACAAGTAGTTGGATGGGGGTATCAATAACACCATTACTTGCTAGTAACATACTAAAGATAATTAAGGAGTCCCCGGGTAAGGGTAAAAATACAACTGCAGATTCTAAAAATATAATGATACAGAGCGCGATAATGAGATATTTTTGAACCTCGCTTTGTGCTAAAAAACTAAAGTCTTGCGACCAGATTGCTGTTAATACTTCGAACATAACCTACCTTTCTTGAAAGCTAGCTGCTCATATAATAAGAAATTATATCTGCTAGCAAATAATTATCGTAACCATTAATCGTAATCCCTATTCGTGACCATAAAGGCAATCTTATAGGGATTAGATAAACGCATGTCTATAAATTATTGTGCATCAATCATTAGCGATTACTCAGCTGTCCGTATCCGGGTAGGCATTGATTGCGGGCATGACTGTAGCTTTTTAGGCATAAAATGTCATCAAGATAATGACTTTATTTCACCTTATTTATCTGCATTTATACTGTGGTATTTTAATATCCTATTTTATGGTTAGGATTTTACTGGCGGAGGGATCGGGAACTGCCATTCGCCCGATAAAATCTGCTGTTGCGACTCATACATTCGCACTACATAATTCCAGCCTGCAGTCGTGGGAATACAGTTTAATGATTGTTTTTTACAGTCTGAAAAGTTAATGGTGTAAGAACCATCTTTATTAGAAGGACATATTTCAATTAGTACGCATGAATTAAACCATGCGATGCGTGTACTTACGGTTATTTCAGCGGTGTTTATGCCTCTCGGGTTTATTGCTGGAATTTATGGAATGAACTTTGCAAACATGCCCGATTTCAATATGAAAATATTTATTAGTACACGCTGTTTTCATGTTTAGTGTTATAACTGCTTTATTTATAACGTTTAGATTAAAGAGGTGGATTTAGCGTCACATCGTTTACCTGATAGTTTTAATTTGCAATAGTTGTTGTGCAAACTCGGCAAAGCCGTAACCACCCGGTTTTGTCATCACGATAGGGGGAGGGGAGACCAGCTTATCCCAGTAGTGAGCAATATTAGCGACGCCCACACCTTTGGGTAGGGTCGCAAACATGTGCTGATCGTTAAGCGAGTCGCCCACATAGCAGCAACGGATAAGCATATCCGCATCTGTTAACCCTTTCTCTTCAAGATAACCTAACGATGTTATTTTTTTCGAATGTTCGCCATACCAAGCATTAATATGGATAGAACTCGCGGTGGCGTGCGCACCCAGTGCATGTATTTTAGTGGTGATTTCCTCGACGATTACATCATCTACGCGTGGGCGGTTCTGGCCAATATCGATAGAGACTTCACAAAGCCGGTAGGATTGGTCTAGCGTTAAACTCAGCGCTGGGTAGTCCTTTAAAATATCCAACACCTGAAGTTTTAATTTTTCCTGTTGTTGTTTCATCTCGTCTAAATGTAATGCAGCTCGAATGGTCAGATAACCCTGTTTTTTCTCTAGTATGAATGCGCCGTTTTCACCGAGTACTGCATCAACGGGCCAAAGCTGGGCTATGTGGTCGCACCAACCTGCGCAAGCGCCAGTCACAGCCACGACTTTTATGCCAGCCTGCTGTAAATCATTTAATGCAATTAAGGTCTCAGGAGGAAGTTTACCTTCCCAAGTCAGAGTGTCATCGACGTCGGTTAAGACCCAGTCCACCGTTTCCCAATCTTTTGTTAGTTGACTCGGTACCGATTTCATATTTTCTTCCTCAATGGGTTACAGTAAATTAGGTAAAAACATGACCAAACTTTCTGAAAAGGTCAAAATCATTAGTACGGTTAACAGTGCGAGCAATAAAGGTGCCACTTCACGCACAAAGTCCACCAAGCGTACTTTTAGAATTGAACAGACAGTGAACATCATGGAGCCAAATGGCGGCGTCACCCCTCCAATCATGATATTAACGATCACAATAACACCGAAATGTACCGGATTAACACCGAGATTAAGTACAGCAGGTAACAGCAATGGCGTTAATATAATCATCGCTGCACCACCTTCAATAAACATACCTACGATCAGAAGAAGCGCATTAATGATAAGTAGTAGTACTAGCTTGTTATCCGTTAGTTGAACCAGTGCAGATGCCACGTTTTGTGGTATTTGCTCCAACGTCATGTAATAACCAAACACCATCGCGCCAATAATAATGAACATGACACTACTGGTGCCCTGAATGGTCTCTTTTAAGATGATAGGGACATGATTGAGTTTTAATTCTCGGTAGATTAAGCCGCCAATAATGGCACATAGCAAAACTGCGATTGCACCAGCTTCGGTTGGCGTAAATAGGCCAAAGCGCATACCCAGAATAATACCAAAGGGGATCAGCAATGCGGGAATAGCCTTGGCAAAATAGTGGAAACGCTCTTTTGCAGGTGCTGGCGATGTACGTGAAGGTTTATATCCACGTTTTCTCGAAATAATGGCGATGGTAAACATTAATGACGCAGCCATTAACAGAGCTGGCACATAGCCTGCAATAAACATTGAATGCACAGAAACGTTAGCAAGCAATGCATAAATAATTAAATTGATACCAGGCGGAATAACCGGACTGATGCTCGACGAAGCCGCGGTTACTGCGGCTGTAAAAGGAAGGTCGTAGCCACGTTTGGTCATTTCAGGAGCTAAAATTTTAGACTGCATGGCAGCATCGGCATTTGCAGAGCCTGATATGCCACCCATTAGCGTACTAAGCAGTACATTTACATGCGCTAAGCCACCAACCTTGTGGCCGATTAGCGAATCTGCAAAAGCGAGTAAACTTCGGCTGATCCCTGCGTAATTCATGATCGAGCCGACCATGATAAAAAAGGGTATCGCCAATAATGGAAAGGAAGAGGCAGAAGAGATAAATCGCTGCATCACCAAACTCACCGGAATGGATGTATTTATGAAAAGAAAGTACACCAATGATGACGCAATTAAAGAAAATGCGATGGGTACATTCAAAAGAAATAAAACAAACAGAAGGATAATCGGTAAATAAATGTCCACTTAAGTCGCCTAGTGTGCCGACGAGTTTACATCTGAACCTATCAAATCATCTTTGATAAATTTCAGGGTATGAATCGCCATCAGAGAAAAACAAACAAACAACACACCGTTAATAGTAAAGTAGGACATGCCCATGACAGGTGTCACTTTGGTCGATAACATTGTGTAATCATAACTGAGGTAAGCCAAAATAATATTCAGTATTAATAAGAAACAGGATATTACTAGGCGGAAAGGTCGTTTTGCGGCATCAGGTAGCAAGGCTATGACAACGTCGACCCCCATGTGCAATCTATGTTTGTAACAAGAACTGATGCCGAAATAGACGGCCCAGATGAAACATATGACAGAGAGCTCTTCGCTCCAAGGCACAACAAAACCGAAGCCATAACGTAGGAATACGTTAATGATAACCATTAAAACCGTTATAGAAATAGCGATTGAGGCTAAGATTTCTTCAAAGTTTTTTATAAAACGCATTTTTACTCCATGAATCTGCGCTATTGGCAGTGCCTCTTCGTATTACTAGAATAAGACACTGCAAGTTGTTCGACTAGTTAGCTGCGCGGATTTTCTCCAGTTCAGCGTTAATAGTCGCATGAACACCTTCGCTCCATGCTGGGAACTGGTTGTATACGTCTGCAGTAAGCTTACCAAATTCAGCGGTATCAACTTCGTTAAAAGTGACGCCCAAATCTTCAAGCTTCTGTTTGTACTCCGCATCTAGCTTAACTAATTCATTGGTATTAGAGGTTGCACCTGCAGCTAGCTCTTCCATCACAATTTTCTGTTGCTCAGCATCCAACTTATCCCAAACTTTAGGAGAGATATATAAGCCTACTGTGCCTAAGAAATGTTTAGTAAATGACATGTTTTTTGCCACTTCGTACATCTTAGTTGAGTACATGGTTAAGATTGAACCTTCAAGACCGTCAACAACACCTTGCTGTACACCTGCATAGGTTTCAGGGAAAGGCAGCGAAGCCGGAGAAGCGCCCATTGATGCTAGAGTACTGATGAACAGTTGACTTCCTGGTACGCGAATACGCATACCTTTCATATCAGCCGAATTTTTTATCTCTTTATTAGAGATCATATGGCGGAAACCGAACATATAATCAGCGGTCAGAATTTTGATGCCTTTTTTCTCAGCTTGGGCTGTTAAGTCAGCAACATATTCGGTTTTCATCATAGCGAGGTATTCGTCATAAGAGTTATAAAGCATCGGGCCAGCAAGTGCTGCAAAATCCGGCACATAATCGCCAAGATAACTTAAATCTTCAACTGCTATCCAGTCTGCACCGTTGACGACTTGCTCAAGGTTATCTTTATATACTGGTAACTGCCCACCAGGGAATACTTTGATATTCACGCCACCGTCTGTACGAGTACGAATCTTATCGGTAACCTTAATCAGCTCTTGTGTAAGCAGCTCATTTTGGGTGAACACCAAACTCATATTGATGTTAACGGGATCTTGTGATGCGGCCATGGCAGTTCCACCAAACCCAAACATCGTTGTTGCCGTTAATATAGTACCCAGTAGTAGCTTTTTCATTATCGTAACCCTCTCGTAGTTAGGTAAAATGTGCTTATTTTCGCGCTCGTATGAGAACGACTGTTTACGTTTCGTTGATTTTTAGATGATGTACCATATATTATTTATTTTCGCATTCATACGAGCATTTTAACTTTCGTATGAACATGTGACCATGTTATCAAATTGTAAAGTATTCTAGTGTATTCGGTTAGTATGATTGAATTTATACTGTTTATTCGTAGAACAATAGACTACTTTTTTTTATTTCATATGAATGTATTGTGAGGGATTATGATTGTAGGTCATCGCGGCGCTGCTGCACTGGCACCAGAGAATACACTGGCCAGCATTAAAAGAGCGGCAGATGAGGGACTTAATTGGGTAGAAATAGATACGCAATTAACCGCTGACGGTATCCCTGTTTTATTTCATGATGAAACGGTGGCCCGTTGCACTAACGGTTCGGGTAAATTGGCTTCATTTACACTTAACGAATTGAAGCAATTAGATGCGGGTAGTTGGTTTGAATCTGCATTTAGAAATGAAAAAATACCCACGCTAGAAGAAGCTCTACAAATTTGTCTTGAAAAAGAATTATCCATAAACCTAGAGTTAAAAATCCATCACAGTTTTCAAGCTGCGCCTCTAGTAGAGAGCCTAGCTGCAGTCATTAAATCTTTCGGCTTCCTATTCGACCGATTATTACTATCAAGTTTTTCGATGGATGCACTTGAAGCCTGTCAGGCATTATTACCTGAAATTCGTCGTGGATATATTACCAAAGACAAATCTATCGATTATCTGAACCAAGTGGGGCAGTTAGATCTCTATAGCGTTCATGTCGATCAGAAAATTTTGAACAAGAAGATGGCGAAAGCGATAACTGATAGCGGTTATGAGCTTACTATATGGACCTTAAATGATCCGAATAAATTGGCCGCTTTTACTCAAATGAAGGTAGGCAAAATTATTACGGATGATCCAACGCTTTTTTAACAGGAATGAACGGTAATGGAACTGACGCTTCGACAACAAGAGATAATTAACTACCTAAAACAGCATAGCGATGTGTTGATTGATGAATTATCTGTCATGTTTTCGGTAACCAGGCAAACAATACGCCGTGATGTTAATTTGTTATGTGAGCAAGGTTTAGCTCGGCGAGTTCATGGCGGATTGAGTCTACCTGCAAATTTGACTAATACCACCTACCAATTTCGTAGAGAAATCGAATGTGGCGTAAAAATAGCGATAGCACAACAGGTGGCAAAGCAGATCCCAGAGGGGGCAACCGTTATGATGGGGATTGGTACTTCGGTTACCTATGTCGCTCAGTTTTTAACAGGATTAAAAACACTTAGAGTCATTACTAATAATCTACAGGTTACAAGAATTTTAGAAACCAATCCTAACATTGAAGTTTATTTATGTGGCGGTTTGCTTCGTAGCGAACACCAAGACGTTGTCGGTCATAGCGTGCTAAGATTTTTTGGCGATTTTGAAGCAGATATAGGCATTATAAGTTGTGGTTCGATAACAGCCAACCTATCTGCGATGGAGCATGAACCACAAGAAGCAGAAATTTCTAAAGCTATTATTGCTAATTCAAGACAAAACTGGCTACTAGCAGATGCCAGTAAATGGGGACGCTTCGCATCAGTTAAAGTGGGGAATCTTAGTTGTTTTGCGCGCATTTATACCAATAAGACGGGATTGCCTAGCGATTTTCCTGTTTATTCTGTTTAATATTCATCTTCAACTGGCTTGAAAAAATAGTCTGCACTCGCAGACTGAGTAGCTAGTTCTTCTGCAATTCTTATGGCAAGCATGCGAGTTCCTCACATGCTTCATCAAACTACGAAACGTTTTTTAGTCTATCCACCGTATACTCTGTCTTCTCTGTGGTAGTTTCTTTACGTTTTTAAGCTTAATTAAGCGCCGTATGCTTAACTAAATTCTTCGCTAACAAATCAATAAAACTTCTCACTTTAGCCGAAGAGAGTCGGTCTTCACGATGAATAATATTGACTGGTAAAGGTGGTTGCTCAAAAGGCTCAAGCACAAATTTAAGTTTGTTGTTTGCCAGTTCATCTGCCACTTGATATGAAATAATGCGTGTTATACCAAAACCTGCCACTGCAGCGTTGATTGCGGCTTGGTTATTGGTCACGGTGAGCCTTGATTTGATGCGCTGATTAATAAGCTTGCCGTTTTCGACAAATTTCCAGTCAGGGTTAAGACTGCCTACTTGTACTTCAATCAGTGAATGCGTTGCTAATTCAGAAAAATGTTGAGGGATCCCATGCTTGTCTAAATAATCAGGTGATGCCACCAGTGCTAAGCGCACCGTCCCTACTTTCTTAGCTCGCATAGACGAGTCTGAAAGCGCGCCAATACGAACGCCCACATCATAACCTTCTTCTAATAAGTTCACGATTCGATCTAAAAAAACAGTGTTTACGTTGGTTTTAGGATGCGTATTTAAATATTCCAATACCGATGGTAATACATATTGTTGTCCAAAAAGTACCGGTGCGGTGACGCTAATATTTCCCTGCGGAGTTGCGTTAACCCCTTGCGCCGCTTCATTGGCTAATTTTATATCGTCGAGAATGCGCTTTACGTCGTCTAAGTAACGCATGCCGGCATCGGTCACTCTGACATATCGTGTTGTACGGTTAAATAATTTAACCGATAAGCGATCTTCTAACATGGCGATAGCGCGAGTAACCGTTGGTGGCGACATCTTCAAACGGCGACTGGCAGCGGCAAAGCCTTGCTCTTCTGCCACAGCGACAAAAATCGATAGTAATTGTATTTGGTCTAACATCGATTATTCCAATAAATGAAATAATCAATTGTATATCCTGGTTATTCTTATTGAAAGTGTTTTGTTGCACACTAGCTTCATCCTTAATAAGGGGATTAAACAAACGATATTTATTAAAGAGGAATCAATCATGAGCAGAATTAATGTAGTAACAACAGAGCAAGCAAACGAACAGCAACGCGCATTATTTACTGCAATAGAGCAGCAATTAGGCGTAGTACCTAATTTTTTAAAAGTATTTGCCAATTCGCCAGCCGCGTTGCAAGCATTTTTAGGATTACATAGCATTGCAACTGAAGGGGAGCTTGATGCTAAAACCAAAGAACGCATTGCACTCGGCTTAGCAGAGCAAAATGCTTGTCAATATTGTGTGTCCGCGCACACTGCAATTGCTAAAAAGGCTGGGCTGACGGGGGACGAAATATTAGCTAATCGTGCTGGTGGCAGCCAAGATGCAAAAGCTGCCGTGGCAGTTAAATTCTCTCGCTCCCTTGCTGATAATAATGGCGATGTAAGCACTGCTGAGTTATTAGAAATTCGTAATGCAGGTTATTCAGATGCAGAAATTGTTGAAATCATTACTCATGTCGGCATGAATGTTTTAACTAATATTTTAGGTAAAGCAAGCCGTGTTGAAATTGATTTTCCAAAAATAGAATTACAAAAAGCGTCTTAAGGTAAGTAATTTTATCAGCAAATAAAGAGGTTTAAGCGCCTCTTTATACAACTTGGTATACAACTTAAGGAAACGATGATGGCCCACCAATACGCAAAAATTGCTTTCACTGAGTCGGTAAGACAAGTGCAAAAAGAGCAGAATAGCCGTGCAGGATATGCCGGCATGGATAGCGGAGAAGACTACAACTTTCTGTTATCGCAAGGAGAAAGTGATTTCATTGAAGATCGTGATAGCTTTTATATGGCGAGTGTTAGCGAAACTGACTGGCCTTATGTGCAACATCGCGGTGGTCCAACAGGTTTTCTTAAAGTGATTGACCAACAAACAATCGGATTTGCTGATTATAAAGGAAATCGTCAATACATCAGCACCGGCAATTTTAGAAAGAACGATAGGGTGTCTATTATTTTAATGGATTATGCCAATCGACGTCGTTTGAAAATTATTGGCAATATATCGCAGGTTGATGAAGATGATTGGGAGACGTTAGCATCGTTAGAGGATGATCATTATCGGGCGCGCGTCGAACGCGGTTTTGTGATTAAAATTGTCGCCTTTGATTGGAACTGTCCGCAACATATAACGCCAAGATACAGTGAAGCAGAGATATCCACTTTGATTGAGCCACTGCAACAACAACTCAAACAATTAAAGCAACAGCTCAAGCAATTAAAACAGCAAGCAACGCCCGCTAAGCAAGAGAAAGTAGAAGTATTGGACAACGCTGCATTGGGTAAAGGTGAATTGGGTAATGGTGAATTGCCTTTGGTAATTTCTGGCATACGACAATTAACACCGAATATTCGAGCCTATGAACTCCGAACAGTAAACGGAGAACCTTTACCGAGTATAACGGCAGGTTCGCATATTGAAGTTCCCATTGAATTAGCAAATGGTCAGAGAGTATGGCGTAGTTATTCTATAAGCAGTAACCCTAGTCGTACCGATTGTTATGAGATCGCAGTGAAGCGTGAAGAAAAGAGTAATGGCGGTTCGCACGCTGTGCATCAGCAATACCAGCTGGGATTAATTGTGCACTGTAAAGCGCCTAAAAATTATTTTCCTTTGCTAAATGACAGTGGTGATGCCGTTAGTAAAAATAACAATCAACATGTTGTTTTAATAGCTGGTGGTATTGGTATTACACCAATTAAATCAATGGCATTGGCGTTACTTAAACAGCAACAATCTTTTGAGTTACATTATGCGGGGCGTATCCAAGGTGAGATGGCCTATACCGACAGACTAACTCGGCAGTTGGGTGACAAGTTACATTTATATCCGTCGCAAGCAGGTACAAAACTGTCACTTAAAAAGCTACTGTCGCAGCAAATAGCACAACAAAATGCGCAGACACATTTTTATTTTTGTGGGCCAGCTTCGATGTTAAATGAACTGAGGCAGCATGCGCTCGAACTGAACATTACAAGCGACAGAATTCATTACGAATTATTCTCGACTGAACCGACCCAGTCGGCGAGTGCCTGTCAGTTAACATTGACCCAATCCAATGTGAAAATTGAAGTAGCAAGTGATCAAACCCTATTAGATGCTGTATTAGATGCTGGGATTGACGTGCCTTATAGCTGCAAGTCTGGGGAATGTAAAAGTTGCGTGGTTAAAGTCTCTCCCGATGCCGATATTGAACATTTGGATAACTGCTTAAGCGACCAAGAAAGGACGTCGGGGAAAATGTGTTTATGCGTATCAAGGCCTCAATCACAAACACTAACAATAGCGCTTTAAGACGCCATACACAGTCATAAAGCTAGCTCATTATATAAATTTTATTAGATAAGTTAATTAGAGAAAGGAAAAAAATGATGGTAAATTTAGCAACGGAAGAGATTAGACACCCATTACCCAACTTTACGGTGGAAACGGCGATTGAAAAAGTACGCAAAGCGGAAGATGCATGGAACAGCATGCAGCCGGAAGTGGTCGCTAGCGCATATAGCCTTGATAGTGAGTGGCGAAATCGCGACACTTTTATTAAAGGCCGTACTGAAATTGTTACGCTTTTAACCGATAAATGGCAGCGGGAAAAACACTATAAACTGGTCAAAGAACTTTGGTCCGTGCATGAAAATAGGATTGCCGTAAGGTTTGTCTACGAATGGCAGGACGAAGCTGGGCAGTGGTTTAGATCTCATGGCAACGAAAATTGGCAATTTAATGAAAAAGGGCTGATGGAACAGCGCCACGCCAGTATTAACGATGTGAAAATTGAAGCTAGTGAGCGGAAGTTTCTCTGGGAAGGAGATAAAAGACCATTAGATTTTCCGGGGCTATCCGCACTGTCTCTGTAATGTTTATTATGCCGCTTTTATCTCTTCTAGATCTTGTTTTATAAATGCTTGTAGTAACAGACAAGCGCCTTGGTGAAAAGGTGTTTGTCAGCTTTCCCATTACCGTTACAAAAGATCCAGGGAGGATAAACAGACGCTATAGGTGACACTCCGCTGGGGCATCGCTAATAAAATACTGACTGCCTGGGCAACTTTTTCACTGCAATATTTAACTCTTCACATGTTACTTCAACTCATTACTTTACATCTTTATTTCTTTGAAACCTTAGCAAGCCATACCTGTTTATTTTGATTTGATGGATTCGATCCTCTATTTGCGATTAACGCGTTTTTTGATGTTTGATTAGTATGCCCTCCATCGCAACGGGCGATATCAATTAAAGGTAGTTAGGTATGTTTAAATCATTCATTCAACAAGGTCTGCAAATCTGCGTAGTTACGTCGATTGCACCTACAAATTATAAACTTAGGTGGACACTATGAGTATCGCCCAGCAGATTATTCAGAGCTCTCCATACATTGCATTGTTCATTACTTTAGCCCTTGGCTATTTAGTGGGCAAAATCACCATCGGCCGTTATGTGCTTGGCGGTGTAGCCGGAACCCTATTAATGGGTGTATTCGTTGGCCAAATAGGCGTTGACATTGACCCAGGTGTTAAAAGTATTTTCTTCGCCTTATTCATCTATGCAGTAGGCTTCCAAGGTGGACCGCAATTTTTCGGCGCACTAAACCGTAAAACGATTAACGTATTACTTTCAGCCGTGGTGATGACAACAGTCGGTTTATTAGTCGTACTTGGTGCTGCTTGGATGTTTGATCTAGACCGCGGAACCGCAGCGGGTCTTGCTGCTGGTGGCTTAACTCAGTCTACCATTATTGGTACTGCAGGTGATGCGATTAGCAAACTAGGCGGAATAACTGAAGAAGCGAAGAACTTAATGCAAACCAATGTAGCTGTCGGTTATGCGGTTACTTATATCTTTGGTTCTCTTGGCCCTATCTTAATGGTGACATGGTTCATTCCTACAATCATGAAGTGGGACATTCGTAAAGAAGCGATTGAGCTTGCTGAAAAGAACAATAATGGTAAAGCTGAATTAGGTCTTGGCGAATTTAATGCGATCACTGCACTAGACTCTCGTGCTTACCGTGTTAATGCGACAAGTTTAATATTGAATAAAAGCATAGCAGAAGCGAATGATTCGTTAATTGATACTGCTATTGAATTAGTACAACGTAAAGACAAACAATTAGATAGCAACGAAACATTGATCGTTCAACAAGGTGATGTCGTCGTAGTTACTGGCCGTCGTAATGCAGTGAAACAGCAGGCTAGTCAACTAGGTGATGAAATTGAAATGCCTAGTACAGTGGAGTTAGTTGAAGAAAATCGTCAACTAATTGCAACAAATTCAAAACTTATCGGTAAAACGCTAGGACAAATTAAGCAAGCAGCACAGAAATCGCTAACTCGTGGTGTCTACGTGACATCTATTGTTCGAGGCGGAAATAATTTAGATATTACACCTGAATTAGTCGTTGAAAAGCACGATATTGTGCAACTTACGGGTAAAGCTGCAGATTTAAACCGTGTTGCAAACACTATTGGACAGCGTTTAGGTTCAGTTTACGCAACCGACTATATTTTACTTGGTCTAGGTATGGCTTTAGGTTTCTTAATCGGCCTTATCAACTTCGAAATTGCAGGTATCCCAGTAACGATTGGCTCTGGAGCAGGTTGTCTTATCTCTGGTCTAATGGTTGGTTGGTTACGCAGTAGAAACCCTAAAGTAGCTTCATTCCCAATGGGGGCGTCAAACTTTCTTCGTGACTTTGGTCTTGCGGTATTTGTCGGCATCATCGGTCTACAAGCGGGTCCTCAAGCTATCGACGCTATCCGTGAGCATGGTTTAACAC
>JBALXF010000129.1:0-7594 GCA_036961085.1 Psychromonas sp. | reverse complement strand
AGAAGTTCAGCATTAAGCTCTTCAACGCTTTTTTCTTTAAGTTCGTTAGCTTTCATTACATCACCTTACGGGTTACGAAAGTTGTTGCCAATGGAAGTTTAGATGCTGCTAGAGCAAATGCTTCACGAGCTAGGCTCTCTGGAACACCTTCCATTTCATAAAGGACTTTGCCTGGCTGAGTTTGAGCAACGTAGTACTCAACATTACCTTTACCTTTACCTTGACGAACTTCTAACGGTTTGCCGGTAATCGGTTTATCAGGAAATACTCGAATCCAGATTTTACCTTGACGTTTTACATGACGAGTCATTGCACGACGTGCTGCTTCGATTTGACGAGCAGTAATTCGACCACGACCGACAGCTTTAAGTCCAAATTCGCCAAAGCTTACTTCCGAACCTTTCGAAAGACCACGGTTGCGGCCTTTGAACATTTTACGGAACTTCATACGTTTTGGTTGCATCATAATCGTATCTCCTACTTACCGCGGCTTTTGCGCTTTGGTTTAGATGGTTGCGGTTCTACTGCTAGTGGTAAACCACCTAGAACTTCACCTTTAAAGATCCAAACCTTAACACCGATAATACCGTAAACAGTAAGTGCTTCAGAAGTTGAGTAATCGATATCAGCACGAAGAGTATGTAGAGGTACACGACCTTCACGATACCATTCAGCACGTGCGATTTCTGCACCACCTAAACGACCACTTACTTGAACTTTAATACCTTTTGCGCCAAGACGCATAGCATTTTGTACCGCACGCTTCATAGCACGACGGAACATTACACGACGCTCTAACTGAGAAGAGATTGAATCTGCTACTAGTTTTGCGTCAAGTTCAGGTTTACGAACTTCCGAGATGTTGATTTGAGCAGGAACGCCGGCCATTTTAGCAATAGCTGTGCGTAGCTTCTCAACATCTTCGCCTTTTTTACCAATTACAACACCTGGACGTGCAGTGTGAATAGTCACACGAACACTTTTCGCTGGGCGCTCAATTGTAATCTTAGACAAAGAAGCATTTTTCAGTTTCTCTGTTAAGAATTTACGGATTTCAAAGTCACTGTATAAGTTAGCTGCGAAATCTTTCTTGCCTGCATACCAAGTAGAGCTAAATGCTTTAGTGATACCTAGGCGAATACCGTTAGGATGAACTTTCTGTCCCATTGTTTAACCCCTGTCTGATACCACAACTGTGATATGGCAAGAACGCTTCATTATGCGATCGGCACGGCCTTTCGCACGCGGCATGATGCGCTTCATTGTTGGGCCTTCGTCAACACAAATTTTTGTGATAACTAGCTCATCAATATCAGCGCCTTCATTATGCTCAGCGTTTGCAATTGCAGAATCTACAACTTTTTTAATCAGTACAGCGGCTTTCTTAGGGCTGTATGATAAAAGTTCTAGTGCTTTTTCTACTGGAAGACCACGTACTTGATCCGCTACCAGACGCGCTTTCTGAGCCGAAGAACGAGCAAATAAATGTTTAGCTAAAGCTTCCATAAATACCTCTATTTCTTCGCTTTCTTATCCGCGACATGGCCACGGTAAGTACGAGTTGGTGCAAATTCACCCAGTTTGTGACCGATCATTTCATCAGTTACGAATACTGGCACGTGTTGACGCCCGTTATGGACAGCGATGGTCAAACCAATCATATCTGGAATGATCATTGAACGGCGAGACCAAGTCTTAATTGGTTTTTTCTCTCCGCTTTCCATCGCTTTCTCTACCTTCTTCAGCAAGTGTAGGTCAATGAATGGACCCTTCTTGAGAGAACGTGGCATGGCGATACCTCTGCTTATTTCTTATTACGACGACGAACAATGTACTGATCAGTACTCTTGTTCTTACGAGTCTTGTAGCCTTTAGTTGGCATACCCCAAGGAGAAACAGGATGACGACCACCACTTGTTTTACCTTCACCACCACCATGTGGGTGATCTACTGGGTTCATTACAACACCACGAACGGTAGGACGAACACCACGCCAACGCGTAGCACCAGCTTTACCTAATTGGCGTAGCATATGTTCTGCATTACCAACTTCACCGATTGTTGCACGACACTCAGCAGGGATTTTACGCATTTCACCACTACGTAAACGTAGAGTAACGTAAGCACCATCACGAGCTACAATTTGGCTGTATGCACCAGCTGAACGTGCAATTTGCGCACCTTTAGCAGGTTTCATTTCTACAGCGTGTACAGTTGTACCTACTGGGATGTTACGCATCGGTAAGCAGTTACCTACTTTGATTGATGCATCTTCACCAGATTGGATCATATCACCAGCAACCATGCCTTTTGGAGCAAGGATGTAGCGACGTTCACCATCAGCATAAAGTACTAGTGCAATGTTTGCACTGCGATTTGGATCATATTCCAAACGCTCTACTTTTGCCGGGATACCGTCTTTATTACGTTTAAAATCAACAATACGATAGTGTTGTTTGTGACCACCACCGATGTGACGAACCGTAATACGACCGCCATTATTACGACCACCAGATTTAGATTTTGACTCTAAAAGTGGGGCGTATGGCTTGCCTTTGTGCAGATCGTTATTTACCACTTTAACTAAGTGGCGACGACCTGGAGACGTAGGCTTACATTTTACAATAGCCATCTATAATTCCTCTATTCAGCGCCAGCGAAATCGATGTCTGCACCTTCAGCCAGGCTAACGTATGCTTTTTTCCAGTCGCTACGGCGACCAACACGTTGACCTGTACGCTTGGTTTTACCCTTCACGTTTAGTGTGCGAACACCTGTAACTTCGACTTCAAACAGTTTCTGAACTGCCGCTTTGACTTCTGCTTTAGTCGCAGTACCTGCAACCTTGAATACCATAGTATTATGGTTTTCAGCAGACAAAGTTCCCTTTTCAGAGATATGCGGGGCTAGAATAACTTGCAGTAAACGTGCTTCACTGATCATGCTAGGCTCTCCTCAATCTTTTTCACTGCATCAGCAGTTACTAAAACTTTATCAAACGCGATTAGGCTTACTGGATCAATACCTTGAACATCACGAACATCTACTTTGTAAAGGTTACGTGCTGCTAAGAATAGATTTTCATCTAATTCTTCAGTAATGATTAGAACATCTTTCAGATCCAGCTCTTTTAATTTAGCTTTCAGCTCTTGAGTTTTCGGAGCTTCAACACTAAATTTCTCAACAACGATTAGACGATCCTGACGAACTAACTCAGAAAGGATACTTTTCACTGCGCCGCGATACATTTTTTTGTTTACTTTCTGACTGTGGTCCTGAGGACGTGCAGCAAAAGTAACACCACCACCTACCCAAATAGGGCTTCGGATTGTACCTGAACGAGCGCGACCAGTACCTTTTTGACGCCATGGCTTTTTACCACCACCACGAACATCACTTCGGTTTTTCTGAGCGCGAGTACCTTGACGAGCACCAGCTGCATATGCAACGACTACCTGATGAACTAGGGCTTCGTTGAATTCGCGTCCAAAGGTAGTCTCAGAAACTTCAAGAGCACTTTGTGCATCTTTCAATACCAATTCCATTAAAAACTCCTTGGCTATGCTTTAACAGCAGGTTTAATGATTACGTCGCCATTCTTCGCACCAGCTACTGCACCTTTAACAAGCAGTAAATTGCGTTCAATGTCTACGCGAACAACTTCAAGGTTTTGAGTCGTAACACGCTCAGCACCCATGTGACCGGCCATCTTCTTGCCTTTAAATACGCGTCCCGGAGTTTGACATTGGCCAATTGAACCTGGAGCACGATGGCTAATAGAGTTACCGTGAGTCGCATCTTGCATAGCAAAGTTCCAACGCTTAACAGCACCTTGGAAACCTTTACCTTTAGATTGACCAGTAACATCTACTTTATTAATTTCGTTGAAAAGCTCAACGCTTAGCTCAGCACCGATTTTGATATCTGCACCTTCGTTGTCAGCAAGAGTAAACTCCCACAGACCACGGCCAGCTTCTACACCTGCTTTCGCAAAGTGACCAGCTTCTGGCTTGTTTACACGGCTAGCTTTTTTAGAGCCAGCTGTTACTTGAATAGCTTGGTAGCCATCAGTATCAAGTGTTTTAACTTGAGTAACACGATTAGGTGAACATTCAAGAACTGTAACTGGGATAGAAACACCATCTTCAGTGAAGATGCGAGTCATACCAACTTTACGACCTACTAGACCGATTGTCATTGCTTTAACTCCCTTTCTAACCCAAACTGATTTGAACATCAACGCCAGCAGCTAAATCTAGCTTCATAAGTGCGTCAACAGTCTTTTCAGTTGGTTCTACGATATCAATCAAGCGCTTGTGAGTGCGAATCTCATATTGGTCACGAGCATCTTTATTTACATGCGGTGATACCAATATTGTGAAACGCTCTTTACGAGTAGGTAGTGGAATAGGACCACGGACCTGAGCACCTGTGCGCTTTGCAGTTTCAACGATCTCCGCCGTTGATTGATCTATAAGTTTATGATCAAAAGCTTTAAGGCGGATACGGATTCTTTGGTTCTGCATGGACCAAAACTCCAATAGTTAAAAATACAACATACAAATAAACACCTAGCAACCTATTCAAGATAGATTCCAAGTGCTTATTCAAACTAGTAGCTCCCAAATCGGGAGTCATTTTAATAACCGAATATATCGGTTATGGGCAATTGCCCGCCTGCCATATCGGCAAGTGAGGTGTATACTATAGCAATTCGTGACAAAGACAAGGTTTTATTGTCAATTAGTCTAAATAATAACCGAAAAGATCTACTTTCCCTTTACAAGCGACACTTTTAATATCAATACATTTATTCTATGCCTCTGAACTAAAAGTAATATCCAGTGATATACTCATTTTATTGACCTCAACCGCTTGGATCCCCACGTGAAGACTCTGTTAAACTTACTCGACGATATCAAAACCTCATTGAACTCAACCAACCACCGTCAGATATTACGTTTACAGGGTGATTTAGCATGGTGTTACCAACAAGCTGAGTCAATTATCGCATTGCTAAATGAAAGCTATTTCTGGTGTGGCACCTCCCCCACCACTATTAATGCAGTTCCTTATAAAAAAATACTCGGTCAAGAAACATCACTGTTAATCATTAACGCTCACCAACATTTTGATGGTAATCAGTTTGCAGCAAGTGAAGGGACAGTTCGTGGAGGTGGGCTAATTATTCTGCTCTCCCCAATCTCAATACCTGCCAGCGATCATTTCTATCATTATATTAATGAGCAACTTTCGCGATATGACTTTATAACGATCCAGCAGGATCTCCCCCTCCCCTGCATAGCTAATAGTAATGATTTAACAAAAACAGTACATCACCTCAATCTTGCACAGCAGTCTCTGGCGATTGAGGCGATCATTAAAACAGTTTCAGGACATAGACGCCGGCCTCTTGTATTAACTGCAAACAGAGGCAGAGGTAAATCGGCAGCATTAGGTATTGCTGCAGCACAGCTTTTAAACTCAGGTGTAAATTCAATTATTGTTTGCGCTCCAAGCAAACAGGCGTCATTTACTCTTTTTAAACACGTAAATTTATTGTTACAGCCGGAGCAAGCAAAACCCTTCTCATACAACAATGACAAGCAAAGTATTCAATTTATTGCAGCAGATGCCCTGCTATCAGAAAAAACCAAATGTGACCTTCTAATTATTGATGAAGCGGCGGCTTTACCAGTACCGACATTAGAGTCACTCGTTAGACATTATTCACGGGTTGTATTTTCGAGCACATTGCATGGTTATGAAGGTTCAGGTAGAGGTTTCGCATTACGCTTTCAAAAAAAATTAAGTGAAATAGCGCCACAATGGCGCAAGTTTCATTTAGATACTCCCATTCGTTGGAATGATAACGACCCGGTTGAACATTTTACACTCAATCAATTGTGCTTAACCAATAGTCCATTTGAGATACCTTTATATATCCCTGAGCAAAAAATAGAATTTAAACGGATAGATCATCAGCAATTAACTTCTAATACAGAACTATTGCATGAGGTGTTTTCATTATTAGTCATGGCTCATTATCAAACTAAACCTTCTGATTTGGAAAAGTTACTCAATGACCCATCACTGTCTAGTTTTGTTATTACTCAAAAGCAACGAGTACTGGGTGTCGCCTTAATAAATACAGAAGGTAATATAGAAGAACAGTTATGCACAGATATTTGGAATGGTATACGTCGCATACCTGGCAACCTTATAGCGCAATCATTAACATTTCATAGTGCTTTTAAACTTGCAGGTACCCATAAGTTTGCGCGCGTACAAAGAATTGCGATTCATCCAAGCTTACATAATCAAGGATTAGGTAAGCAGTTTATGCACTACCTTATAAATTGGGCTCAACAACAGCAGTTTGATCATATTTGCGCAAGTTTTGGTGCAACCGCAGATTTGTTATGTTTTTGGCAACAGTTATCTTTCCAATCGTTACGAATAGGTTTGAGTAAAGATGCTAGTAGTGGCACACACTCAATTATTGTGAATCAGTCTCTTTCACAAAGAGGGCAAGAGCTGCAACAAAAGATAACTCAGCAATTCCAACAACAACTGCCGATACAACTAAGTCGACAACTACAACAGATGGATTCTAAGGTTGTCGCATGCTTATTAACCGAGAGACAGAAACAAGTCTCAGACACTTCAAACTTAACTAGCTATATAGATGGCAACCTAGGCTATGAGTTTATAGAGTACGAACTGGTTGATTTAATGCTAAACTCGGATCTAAGTTGTTTGACTCAGCAACAGCAAATAATAACGATCCAAAAAATATTACAAAACAACAGCTGGGCAGATATTTGTAAACAACACAATCTCACGGGTAAGAGCCAAGCACATCGATACCTAAAAGACACGATTAAACAATTAATACTATATAAAGAAGAAATTAATGAGATTAGATAAATATATTTGCCAATCGACCACGATGACTAGAAGCCAAGCCAAAAAAGTGATTGCACAGGGTCGTATAACTAATGCTGAAAATGTTATTCGTAGCACTGCTTATAAAGTAACTGAAAATGATGCGATCAGTCTTGATGGAAAATTAATAAATGTACGTAGTACTCGATACATTATGCTTAATAAACCCAAGGATTATATTTGCTCAACTGTTGATGAACAATTACCAAGCATTATAAATCTAATTGACGTTGATAAAGCTGAGCAACTTTTTATCGCGGGCCGATTAGATGCAGATACAACCGGTTTAGCATTAATTACAGATGACGGACAATGGTCACATAAGATAACTAGTCCTCGTAAAAAATGTAATAAACGTTACCGAGTGCAACTTGCAGAAGCTATTGACGACAATGCAGTTGCTGTATTCAGTGAAGGAATACAACTTAAAAGCGAAAATACACCTTGTTTACCAGCTCAATTAGAAGTCTTATCCTCTAACGAAGTGTTATTGACAATTAGCGAAGGAAAATATCACCAAGTTAAACGTATGTTCGCAGCTACTGGTAACTTAGTAACAGAACTACACCGTGAACAGATAGGTGAAATAGAGTTAGATGCAACGCTAAAACCTGGTGAATGGCGTTACTTAACTGAACAAGAAGTT
>JBALXF010000128.1:0-7615 GCA_036961085.1 Psychromonas sp. | reverse complement strand
GTTAATATTCCGGAAGTAGACTATCCAAAAATATTAACCCTGAACGGCATGATTAATTATATCAATAACAATTAATGCGCAGAGGTGGTTTTAAAAGCAATGCAAAAAGCAGCTAATTAAGGCTGCTTTTTATTAGTAAAAAAAGTTAGGCAAGCAACAATCGCAACCACATACCCATAGGTGAAGTAAAACCCGTGGTGATTGATTTAATTTCGCCTTTATCTATCACGAATAATGTAGGCGTTACCGATACTCCCCACTCACGACTGACTGCCCCTCTCGGGTCATTAACCACGTTAAATTGGTAGTCTTTAGCATTCAGGTATTGATTGATTCTATTTTCATTACCTGAACTCAATGCAACGGTTACAACTTGATAGTGTTCCGAGATGAAATCAACCGACGGAGAAACAACTGAGCAAACGCCACACCAAGTTGCCCAAAAGTACACCAATACCGGTTTATCTTGGCTTAAGGCAATCAAATCGACCTCTTCACCTTGCACGCTGGTGGTAATTAACTCAGGAGCATCACCCGAAACCATCGACTGAGAGCGCCAATAATCAACACCCCAGCTAAGGATAATAAACAGTATCAGATAGCTAAAAATCTCTTTAACCCACTTACCCAGCGATTTTTTGCTTTTACCTTTTACAACCGCTTGAACAGTCATTACAACTCTCCTTGTGCTTGTTTAATAGTAGACAGCACTTCATCACTGCTTAATATTGTCGATAAAGGCAGACCTTGTGGTGCTGCTGGACCATAAACAATATTAAATGGCACACCATAACGATTAAAGGACTGTAAATATGCGGTCACTGAATCTGAACGCACTGTCCAGTCACCTTTCATCAGCAATATATTGTCAGCCTGTAACGCGCTATATACAGGATCTTGTAATAACACACCAATTTTATTGGCCTTACAGGTAACACACCAATCAGCAGTTACATCAACAAAAACCGTTTTCCCTGCGGCAACTTGTGCTTCGATTGAACCCGCATCGAGTGCCTGCCATTCTAAATCACTCGCTAGCGGACTTGCCCAATGCTTAGCGGTTAAACTGCCGACCAATAAACCTAATGCAGTAACTAATAATAAAGATGAAAAGACAATTAAGAAGATTCTCTTACCATATTTTCTAACTGCCATAATGGAAAAAATCAGTAGCAGTAAAGCTGCAATAATCAGTACCGCAAGCAAACCAATAAAGTTAGTTAACAAGCTAAGTAACCAGAAACAGGTCACTAAAATCATTAATGCAAAAATAAGTTTGATAGTACCCATCCATTTACCAGGTTTTGGTAATAACAGCGCAATCGACGGGAACAAAGCGATCAACAACCATGGCATTGCCATACCTAAACCTAAGGCGGTAAAGATAACAAACAACTCTAACATTGATGCACCAAGAGCAAATGCAACAGCAGTGCCTAAAAATGGTGCGCTACAAGGGGTTGCTAGCAAGGTTGCAAACATTCCTTGCAAGTAATGACCGAGATGTGACTGATCACCTTTTGTAGCTAACCAAGTTTGCATTTTAGAGGGTAATTGAATCTCAAATAAGCCCATCATATTTGCAGCAAAGAGTGCCGTAATGATAACCATAGTGCCAATGAAATAAGGATTTTGAAACTGGATCCCCCACCCTAAAGCTTGACCTGAAAACTTTAACATCGCGAGGAAAGCTGCTAATAACCAAAAAGAGGTCAAAATACCTGCCGATGAAGCTAAGAATTGAGTTCTAATCTGGCGGCGTTGAATTCCCTGAGCAGATAATACAGAGCTTAATTTCATCCCTAAAACAGGTAATACACAAGGCATGATATTAAGAATCAACCCACCTATTAATGCAATGATAAACATAGAGGCAATACTGTCAGAGCCTTGACTTACAATGATTTGATTAGAGGTTGTGCTTGTCAGCTCCACTGCAACATTGCTATCAATGACGGTAGCATTGATAATTTTACCGGTTAAATCAACATCGCCAGCCCAACTTGAAGCATTAAAAGTGGCTGTCAGGATATTATTATCAACTTCAATTGTTGGTGGCGAATAACTAATATCGATTAATTCCGGATCTGAGGAATCAATAAAAACATCGGGGTTAGACCAGCTAAATTGATTTGTTACTTGTACGACTAACTGTTGTGAACTCTGATTCCATGATGAACGTACATCTTCAATTGTTGCGTTATTTTTCTGTTGCTTAACTTGCTGTTCATCTATTTTAAGCGGAATCGAGCCAACTGCCTGGCTATAATCAAAAAAAACGTTTTCATCAATAGCTAGATTGTTTGGATCAAATTCTAAATCAATAGCAAAATCGGTTAATACACAGATAGTGGTGCAACTGGCTAAGGTTAAGGTACCTTTTAATATAGCGGGTTGCTTAATATCGATTAATTGTAGGGTAAGAGGGAAATTAACCTGATCTTTATAACCTAAGGTTTCAACGCCTAACACTGGGTAGCGCTTCGGTGCAGGCCAAGACCAATTAACACCTGCAATATTACTAGATTGTGACCAATCGAAGCTGGGGGCGACACCACCTTCACCAGGAGAACGCCAATAGGTTTTCCAATCATCTTCAAGTTTCACGTGTAACAACGCATCAACAGTCTGTTTATCAACATCTTGTTGGCCGGTTAACTGCGCCATAATAGAAACGGGTTGATGCCTGAAGTCGGTGATCCATCCAGTTGATGGTGTTGTTGCACTAGCAGAAGTAATTAATAGACTGTTTAATATTAAAAATATTACAGCTAAAAAAGGGGCGGTAATTGTCTGTTTATTCATGTAAAGCTCCGAAAGAAAATCGCTCAGTAGTTTCTGAGAGTAAAAAAGGGGGAAGCGAACATGAATATTTATTCCCTAAAGTTGCAGAATATTAAAAATAATGGCCGAGGAGGCGCCCTACTTAGGCTTAAACGACTTAACTTGCTGCTCAAGGTAGGATAAAAAAACAAGCTTCCTAAAATCACAGCAATAAATAACATCACAAAATCAATGGCACTATTGTGTGCCTGCAAAAGATGTTCCGAAGCATCACATTTTGACGGTTCTAACTTAGCTAAACCAGGTGTTTTTGCATTATCGACTTCTGATATTACTTGAAAATCATTTACACAAGACGCATGAAATCCTGCTCGTTGAGATAGGCATATGGTCATAATTACCAACACTAGCAGTGTGGTTAATTGTGCATGTTTAATTTTTTTAGTGGAAGAGAGCATAATACCTAAAGTTGAATAGCCAAGATTGCCTATTATGAAGTTTTTTGACTATTTGAATAGCTAAAAGTTCATTTTGCAAAACAAGTGTATTGACTCCATGCTAATACATCAACATAACTTTTACATCAGCAAAAGTGATCTTTATTTACTTAGAAAAATGCTTAGTTGCTAATTATTTAGTGATAGATTGCATATTTAATTATGAATGAATTCACAGTTTTAACATTGTTTCGAAAGCAATTAGTTAAGATCTGCATAATAATGTGACCAAACTCTATGTTGTACCAACGCAGTCCTAACAACTATCTAAAAAGACTTATAATTAAGCATCATCCTCATCATTCAAGCTAAAGTGCCTATATATGTCATTATTATCAATTATCATCATTGGAATACTTTCTTTTGCTTTAATTCTTATATGGCATCATTCACAAAAAATCCAACAACAGCTCCAACAACAACAAAAGCATCATCAGCAACAGCAGCAGCTCTTAGATTACCTACATGCACTGATTAATAACATTCCAGATCTAACTTGGATGAAAGATAAAAACTCACAATATTTATTAGCGAATAAAGCTTTATCACATTTTTTTGGGCTTTCTCAAGAAGATATTATTGGTAAAAAAGACAGTGAAATTTGCATTAATAAAACACAAGCTCAAGCATTTTTAAAAGATGACTTAACCATTCTTAAAAAGAAACAGATTATACTCTGTGAAGAAGAAATATCTGGTGCTGATGGTTTCACCTTATGGTCTGAAACTATTAAGGTGCCAGTATATGATAAGCAAAATAATTTCGTGGGAACGGCTGGCATAGCCAGAGATATTACCAAACGAAAAATTGTCGAAGACAAGATGAAACATCTTGCTTATCACGATCACTTGACCGGTATGCCCAATAAAGCTTATTTTTTAAAACATCTATCCGCGTTATTAGCCGATCAAAGTAATCCGATTGCCGTGTTATTATTAGACCTGAATGATTTCAAAACTATTAATGATAGTTTAGGGCATGCTTACGGAGATTTAGTGCTTATACAAATCGCTAAACGCTTAGAGTCATTAGTTGATCAATACACCACAGTTGCACGTTTTGGTGGTGATGAATTCCTTATATCTCATCGCTGTGAACAAGCAAACTCATTTGAAAAACTAAAGAAAAAACTATCCGAACAATTCACTTCCCCAATAACAATCAATGAAATAAACTATAGCTTCACCGCTAGTTCAGGGGTCGCCTTCAGTCCAAATGATGGAATAGACTGCGAAACATTATTAAAACATGCAGATTTGGCCATGTATCAAAGTAAAACGAATCATCATAATGAATGTGTTATTTTTCTCCCTGAGTTTGCCAAGAAATCTATTTATAGAATGCAACTCTCAAATCAATTATCAGAAGCTATTTATAATGATGAGTTAAATTTAGTTTACCAACCTAAAGTAAACTCGATAGACGATAGTATGGTGGGAATTGAAGCTTTATTACGTTGGACAGACAAAAGTGGTAACACTATTCCCCCAGATGATTTCATTCCAATAGCGGAGCAAAATGGGACTATCAACGAAATTGGTGAATGGGTTATCAAAGCCGCATTAAAACAAGTTCGCACTTGGCTAGATAAACAACTGCCACTGGTCCCAATCTCGATTAATATAACAGCCAATCAACTTAAACAAAGATACTTTGTCGATTTCCTTTTACAGCAACTCGAGCATTATCAAATACCAGGCAACCTGATTGAGCTAGAACTTACCGAAAGTGTGTTAATGGAAAATATTGAAAACACAATTCCATTACTTAATGAGATGCGTAAAAAAGGCATTATGTTCAGCATTGATGATTTTGGTACCGGTTATTCAAGCCTATCCTACCTTTCAAGTTTACCAATTGATGTATTAAAAATAGATAAGTCATTCATTACCGATCTACATTTACATAGCAATAACCAAAAAATAGTAAAAACTATTGTGCAACTGGCCAATAATTTCAATTTATCTCTGATAGCTGAAGGAGTACAAAGTAAAAAAGAATTGGTAGAGACCAATCTTTGTGGCATATCCATTATTCAAGGTTACTACTTTTCTTACCCGCTAACGGCCAAAGAGCTAGAAAGGAAATGGCTCAATTGTAACCAACCTAAAAATGAAACACTAACATTTGAGATGAAACAGAATTAAGAGTTAAGGGTTATTTTTAACGCGTCAAAATAATCCTATTTAAAATATCCACACCACACATGTAAACGCCCCTTGTAAAAAATATGTTACAGAACGCCTAACAAGTAATATACTAGCGCTTCAATTAACAGCAGCGCTGGATTTACGTTTCAGTTAGCTACAAGGAAACACCATGTCAAACACAGTTGTATGCGCACTTTACCGCTTCGTCACCTTATCTGATTATGAACAAGTCCAACCTAAACTGTTAGCTGTGATGCAAGCTAATAATATCAAAGGCACCTTACTATTAGCCAGTGAAGGCATCAATGGTACTGTCGCTGGTTCCCGAAAAGATATAGATATATTAATCGCTTGGTTAAAATCAGATCTACGCCTAAACAATTTAACCACCAAAGAATCTTATGTCGACGAAAATCCATTTTACCGCACGAAAGTTAAGCTCAAAAAAGAAATTGTAACCATGGGTGTGCAAGGTATTGACCCTAAAAGAAGTGTCGGTAGTTATGTAAAACCAAAAGATTGGAATGCACTAATCAGCGATCCTGAGGTACTACTCGTTGATACCCGTAATGATTATGAAATAAGTATTGGTACCTTTGAAAATGCAGTCGATCCAAAGACGACTAACTTCAGAGAGTTCCCCGCCTACGTTAAACAAAACCTTGATCCTAACAAGCACAAAAAAGTCGCTATGTTTTGTACTGGTGGTATTCGCTGTGAAAAATCAACCGCATACTTAAAAGAGCAAGGTTTCGATGAGGTTTATCATCTTGAGGGTGGCGTTTTAAAATATCTTGAAGAAGTTTCTGAACAAGAAACCATGTGGAAAGGCGAATGTTTTGTTTTCGATAATCGCGTATCTGTTAATCATAAATTAGAAAAAGGCCAATATGATCAATGCCATGGTTGTCGTTTACCGATAACAGAAGCTGATAAATTATCAGATAAATATATAGCAGGCGTGTGTTGTCATCATTGTCATGAGAAAATTGATGATTCACAAAAACAACGTTTTGCGCAACGTGAAAAGCAGATTAGTTTAGCTAAACAACGTGGAGAAACACATATTGGCTCGGCTGCGACAATTCAGCTGGAAAGTAACCGCACCCGCAAACACTCAATCAAACAAGAACAACGTGCCAAATCCGGTACTAAAAACAAACTGAAAACACTGTAAATAATAATGGCCATTAGTTACCTATAATTAATGGCCATTTAATTGCTTTAAAAACCAGATAAAACAATCTTCCCCTTAGATTTCCCTGACTCTAGAAGAGCATGTGCCTTAAGTAAGTTTTCAGCATTAATCGTTCCAAAATTATTCGCTACCGTTGATTTAAGTAAGCCACTATCGATTAATTTAGCAACTTCAGCTAATAGTTTATGTTGCTCAATCATATCTCCCGTTGCAAATAATGAACGCGTAAACATAAACTCCCAATGCACTGAAACACACTTACGCTTGAATGGCATTATATCCAATACATCAGCGTCATCGATCAAACCAAATTTACCCTGTGGAGCGATCATCTCAATAATAGCCTCCATATGAGCTGCTGTATGAGTGAGGCTTGCTAGATAATTGACACTGTCATAACCGAGCTCACTAAGTTGCGAAATTAAATCTTTAGAATGGTCAATAACATGATCGGCACCTAATGACTTAACCCAATCCTGTGTTTCTGGTCTTGATGCGGTGCCAATAATAGTCAAATTGGTTAACTGTTTGGCTAGCTGAACCATCACTGAACCGACACCACCAGAAGCACCAATAATGAGCAAACACCCTTGTTCATCTGCTTCGATATTAAAACGATCAAATAATAATTCCCAAGCAGTAATAGAAGTTAAAGGTAACGCTGCCGCAGTAACGCTATCGATAGTTTTTGGCGCAAGAGATACAATTTTTTCATTCACAAGGTGATATTGACTGTTTGCCCCTTGTCGGTTGATAGCACCTGCGTACCAAACTTTATCACCTTCCTTAAACATCGACACTTGATCACCGATTGACTCTACAACTCCTACAGCATCCCAACCTAAAATCTTATGCTCATTATTGATTGGGTTAACAGTCTTTCGAATTTTACAATCAACAGGGTTAACAGATACCGCTTCTATTTTGACTAATAAATCTGAACCTGTCGCAACAGGCTTAAGTAATTTAACGTCCATTAATGCATT
>JBALXF010000127.1:0-7620 GCA_036961085.1 Psychromonas sp. | reverse complement strand
AAAGAGCCAATAACACCGTATAAATTGTCAACAAACGCAGCCCTTTGGGGAGATCTAAAAGCGAGCTTCTCTTTGTCGGCTGAAATCGTTCACTTTACAGTGTCTTTATATAGATATCAGGCTGGTCATCTGATTCGTGTTTAAATCCCATTTTCTTAAGGTAAAAAGCATGGTCTTTATTATTTGCGACTGCTTTTAGTATATTGATACCTTTTGCTTTCATAATCTCAGGATGTGAATTGAAGTAATAATTGCCCAATTTATAATCGCGATATTTCGGAATAACATAATCAAGTGTTATCTCAAAAACACCCTTCGTATCTTGAATGCCAGCAAGTACACCTGCAATATTATTATCACGTAGCATGTAGAAGGATGTGTTAGCCATTTTTAATTTATTAAGATCGGTTTGTTGATTAATTTCTTTCTGATTCACTTCGACAAAATGTTGAAAAAATTCAGAATTTTCAGAAGCTGAAATTATTTTAAACTCTTCTTTGGTACGATAAATTTGATAAAGATAATACACATTGATACATGCAATGCTCAGATTCATAACGATGGTAGGTACTGAGCCAATAAAATATGCAAAGCTCGCAAATAGTAGGCAGCCAATAAAGTTAATCACGCGTAGTTTGATAATTGAAGACATGGTTAATGAAACTAATACCACTAACGAAGCTAAATAACCAAACCACTCTACCCAATCAAATTCCATCATTATCATCCTTGAAGTTAAAACTTAGTATTATTATTTAAACCGAATTTTGTGTTTTAAGATATGTCCTGCAGGCGTATCCTGCGATAAATCTGAGTTTCAGATTCAGGTTTATCGGTGCCACAGATAATAGCACGTTGAATAGCGCGCTCAGCTTCAGTGAACTGCTGCTCAGTGCGTGCATGGATCATTGCCAGTGGTTTATTGCTATCAATTTGATCGCCGATTGAAACGAACTGGTTTAGACCTACTGCGTAATCAATACGGTCAGTTGACTTCATTCTGCCGCCGCCCATATTAACCACTGCCATTCCTAATGCTCGTGTATCCATTGCTTGTACGAAACCAGACTGTTGTGCATATACCGGACGGATAATTGTAGGTTTTTCTAGGTAGCTATCATAATTTTCAACAAAATCAGTGGGGCCGCCTAATGCAGATACCATTTTACCGAAGACTTCTGCTGCCTTGCCGTTATCTAGCACTGCCTGCAGTTTTGTAGTCGCTTCTGCATCATCTTTTGCAAGACCACTTAATACCAGCATTTCACTACATAAAGCCATAGTAACTTCATGTAAGCGCGGATTAACGTATTCACCGGTTAAGAACTGTACCGCTTCACGCACTTCAATTGCATTACCCGCACTGCTTGCGAGTACTTGATTCATATTAGTTAGTAGGGCGGTGGTGTTACAACCCGCACCATTAGCAACACCTACAATACTGCTAGCTAAATCTTCCGATGCTTGATACGTCGGCATAAATGCACCACTACCAGCTTTAACATCCATCACTAGAGAACCAAGACCTGATGCCAATTTTTTCGATAAAATCGATGCTGTAATTAAAGGGATTGATTCAACGGTCGCAGTAATATCACGAGTTGCATAAAAACGTTTATCGGCAGGGGCTAGATCACCCGTTTGAGCAATAATAGCGACGCCAACATCTTTGACTATTTTTCTAAACTGCTCTGCGCTGTCAGGAGTTGTCTTATAACCAGGAATGGCATCTAACTTATCTAATGTACCACCAGTATGACCTAAACCGCGACCAGAAATCATCGGAACATAACCACCACAAGCAGCTACCATAGGACCTAACATCAAAGAGGTCACATCACCGACGCCACCCGTTGAATGTTTGTCTACAACGGGGCCATCTAGGTCAAGTGACTGCCAGTTTAAAACTTGGCCAGAGTCACGCATTGCAGAAACCAATAGGACACGTTCATCCATCTCCATATCTTGAAAATAGATAGCCATTGCAAAGGCGGCAATCTGACTTTCAGTGACTGAATTATCGGTAATACCTTTGATAAAAAAATCAATTTCTTGCTTGGTTAGTGTCTTACCATCGCGTTTACTGCGTATTATTTCTTGTGGTAGTAATATCATTCCATCGACCTCTTTATGAGAGTAAATTTATTAATTAAAACCCTTTTGATGAAGAGTTTTAATTAATAATATTAGTGTTGAATAGCCACTGAACCGTACTATTCGTGTACGGCCAGTGACAACTATGTTTAGTTACTTAGAACTTGTAAGTTGCAGAAACATAATGTGCGAAACCAGTTGATTTAAACGCGTCTGTATCTTCAATGCCGTAAACGTCACTGTATGCTTTTAGGCCGTAACCTAGTGCGAAACGATCTGAATGCCAGTAAATACCATTGAACATTACGCCACCATGGCTTACATCTGCGTATTCATCTTTCATACCAAATTGGTAATCAATGTAACCTTGGTAAGAGATAAATGAACCATTCTCGAAGAAGTAGAAAGGTTTAAACCAGTTTGTTGATACTTGGTAACCATTCCAGTCTTTTTTGTTTGAATCGTATGTACCGTATAAGTTCAGGCCAATTTTACCTAACCAAGGAACCATAACATCAGAGCCTAAACCAATTCTTTGGTTGTTAACTGCAAATGGATCAACTGAAGATGTTGCACCATCCCAAGTGAATTCAGTCGCAACGTAAAGTTCTTGAACTGGGCCGAAAGAAAGGTCTTTACCTGTTAAGCCATCAATAGACATACGTGGTGCAAATTTCAAAAACATCTTGCTACTTGCATCTGCCTTATCACTGTCAGGACTAGAAGTAAGGTTAAATACATCAAGGTAGCCGTAAAGATCGAAGATCCCAGAGCGTCCGCCAAATTCTAACTCTAGGTAATCGTGTGATGATTCACCTGGTAGCTCATTTGATGCGTACATAATGTTAGCTTGCATCCATTTGAAGTCGTTTTTATGAGTGTCGCCATCTGAATAATCTGCAGCGATTGCAACAGCAGAAGTTAAAGAAAGTACCGTAAGGGCTAAAAGTGGTTTGATCATAGTTATTTCCAGTTATTTCTAGTTTTTTTAAAATTATTATAAATATATGAGTAGGCAGTCCTACTTCGCGCGCATACTACCATACCCATTGCAAGAAATTTTGCTAAAAATCAAGATCTACGCCTTGTTTATCTTGCACTTGTTATATTCAAAATAGCTAAGAATTTCTATTCTTCTAAAAGTGAATCTAATGCAATTAAAATCATTTCATTAAAGCTGTTTTGACGTTCATCTGAAGTTGTTTGCTCACCCGTACGGATGTGGTCAGATACAGTCAAAATACACAACGCATTCGCGCCATATTCAGCGGCAACACCGTATAGGCCAGCAGCTTCCATTTCGACACCTAAAATGTTGTATTTTTCTAGCATGTCAAAAATACCTTCTTCAGGGGAATAAAATAAGTCAGCTGAAAAAATATTACCTACACGAGCTTGGATACCATGTTTACGGGCAGAGTTAACGGCTTTTTCTAATAACTCGTAACTAGCAATAGCTGCAAAGTCATGATTATTAAAACGCGTACAATTTACCTTTGAATCAGTGCTTGCACCCATACCAATAACGATATCTAATAATTTAATATCTTTGTTTACAGAGCCACAGCTGCCTACACGAATGATATTTTTTACGCCATATTCTTTAATTAATTCAGTTGCATAAATTGAGCATGATGGAATGCCCATGCCACTGCCCATTACTGATACACGCTTACCTTTATAAGTACCGGTGAAACCTAACATGTTACGTACGTCTGTTACTTGCACTGCATCTTCTAAAAATGTATCAGCAATGTACTTAGCACGTAGTGGATCACCAGGCATTAAAACTGTTTCTGCAAAAGCGCCATCAACTGCATTGATATGAGGTGTTGTCATTATTTATTCTCCAATTAATTAGTTTTTATTTCTTAAAATTTAAAGTCGTTGTTTATTACAATTTAAAAAATACTTTTGCCGTAATCTAGTTTCGGTAGCCCATGAAAATCTGCTATTGATTGACCAATATCTGCAAATGTATCGCGCAGACCAACTGATCCTGCTGGCACTGAATTTCCATAAAAGATTGCAGGGATGTGTTCACGAGTATGATCTGTTCCATGCCAAGTCGGGTCACAACCATGGTCAGCCGTTAATACTAATAAGTCATCTTCTTGCATCAACTCAAGCATTTCAGGTAAACGTTTATCAAAGTACTCTAAAGCCGCTGCATATCCTGATACATTTCGGCGGTGGCCAAAGTCTGCATCAAAATTAACAAAGTTAGTAAAGATGATGGTTTGATCACCCGCGAGTTTTAGCTCTTCTAAACTGGCATCGAAAAGTGCTTCAAGACCGTTTGCTTTAGTCGCTTTAGTAATGCCCTGTGCTGCAAAAATATCAGAAATTTTACCAACACTAACAACCTCTCCACCTGCTTCTTTCATGCGATCTAATAGAGTAGGTGCTGGTGGCTTAACTGAGTAATCATGGCGATTACCTGTACGTGCAAAATTAGTGCTTTTAGTACCATCAAATGGACGGGCAATCACTCGGCCAATGTGGTATTCATCGACTAATTCACGTGCAAGTTCTGACAATGCATAAAGACGCTCTAAGCCAAAGCTTTCTTCATGACAAGCAATTTGGAATACACTATCGGCAGAAGTATAAAAAATGGGTTTACCCGTTTTCATATGTTCTTCGCCTAGCTCTTCTAGAATAACCGTACCTGATGAGTGACAGTTGCCTAAATAACCAGGTAAATCAGCACGCTTTACTAATTCATCTAATAAACTTTCTGGGAAGCTATTTTGTTTATCTTTAAAATAACCCCAATCGAATAACACAGGTACACCTGTGATTTCCCAGTGACCGCTTGATGTATCTTTAGCTGTTGAGATTTCTTTTGCGTAACCGTAAGCGCCAATCGGTTGTACCGATGGGTCTAAACCTGGTGGAAAGTAAGATGAACTTTCAACACAAGCTTGGCCAAAACCTAGTTTATTCAAATTAGGAATTTGTAAAGGACCTTCTCGGCCTTCATTCGCTTCGCCATTTGCGCATAATTTAGCAATATGACCCAATGTATTAGAGCCCATATCATTAAACTCTGTACCGTCTGCTAATGTTCCGATGAATTGGTCAGCATCTTTTGCGCCGCCAATACCGAAAGAATCGAGTAATAGAATCATCGTGCGTTTCATATTAGTAAGCTCCTTTTTCAGTTGTTTCTTCGGTCAAACCTAATTCGTTTAATAAGCCTGTAAGTAGGCTAGATGCGCCAAAGCGGAAATGATCTGCGTTAACCCAGTCTTCGCCCATAGTGTCACGTGCGATTTGCATATATTGATCAGCTGTTTGTGCGTCTTTAACACCACCTGCAGCTTTAAAACCAACATCTTTTCCTGACTCTTTAATCGCTTCAAGCATAAATTTAGTTGCTTCAGGAGTGGCATTCACAGTTACTTTACCTGTTGATGTTTTAATAAAGTCAGCTCCGGCATCAATACAAATTTTACTCGCTTGTTTAATCAGGGCTTGAGTTTTTAATTCACCAGATTCAATAATCACTTTTAGTGTCACTTTAGCACCACAGATTGCTCGGCAACCCTTGATCATTTCTGCGCCAACTTCACTGTTACCTGCGATTAGTGCTTGGTAAGGAAAAACAACATCAACTTCATCTGCACCGTAAGCAACTGCCGCACGTGTTTCTGCAAATGCAATATTCAGATCATCATTACCGTGTGGAAAGTTAGTTACTGTTGCGATTTTAATCTCTTTAGTACCTTGCGCTGCTAACGTTTTACGGGCAATCGGGATAAAGCGTGGATAGATACAAACTGCAGCTGTGTTACCAGCTGGAGAGGCTGCTTTTTGGCACAGCTCGATAACACGTTGGTCTGTATCGTCATCCATTAATGTAGTTAGATCCATTAATTGAATACCTTGACGTGATGCTTGTTGTAAATCGCTCATAATTTATTTCCTTTAATGTTATTGATTCATACCAATACGGGTAAATAATCAAATAAATAGTTATTCGTATTTGCATAAAATGATGCAGCTACTTAGTGTTTTTGTATTTTACCCCTAAGTAGCTATTTAAACATTTATATTGTGTTCTAAACCGCAACACTTAAGGCAAAGAAAATACCCATTAATGTAGCGCTCATAAAGTTAGATAAAGTACCTGCCATAACTGCTTTAAAGCCCATGCTTGCTATTTCATGACGACGAGATGGTGCAAGTACACCTAAACCACCTAATAAAATTGCGATAGATGATAAGTTTGCAAAACCACATAACGCAACGGTAACAATAACTTGTGAATTTTCACTTAGTGTGTCTTTAATGCTAACGAAATCAATGTAGGCAACGAACTCATTCACTACTAATTTTTGACCTAATAGACTACCTACTTGAATAGCTTCAGACCATGGCACACCAATGAGGAAAGCAATTGGTGCAAATAAATAACCTAAAATTAATTGTAAAGTCAGCGCTTCAAATCCAAACACCCCACCTGCAGCTCCTAAGATAGTATTAACAAGTGCGATTAATGCGATAAATGCGATTAGCATACCACCAACATTCATGGCTAATTGTAGACCGTCAGCCGCGCCAGACGCTGCTGCATCAACAACATTAACCGGTTTATGTTCGTCTTCATCAATCTCTTCATCAGATAATTGATCGATTGGTGTACCTGTTTCTGGCTCTAATAGTTTTGCCATTAATAGACCACCCGGTGCCGCCATAAATGAAGCTGCAATAAGGTACTCAAGACTAACGCCTAGTGATGCATAACCAGCTAGTACGGCACCCGCAACAGATGCTAATCCACCGGCCATTACTGCAAATAGCTCTGAACGAGTCATTTTAGCTAGGTAAGGTTTAACAACTAATGGCGCTTCGGTTTGACCCACAAATACGTTTGCGGCTGCAGACATAGATTCAGTACGACTGGTGCCTAGTAATTTTTGTAAGCCACCACCAAATATTTTGATAATAAACTGCATTACGCCTAAGTAATAAAGTACAGCCATTAATGACGCGAAGAAAATAATGATAGGTAATACTCTAAAGGCAAAAACAAAACCGCCTCCGCCGAATACTTCAAACATTTTTCCAGAAACCAAACCGCCAAATAGGAAGCCGATACCAGCATTAGCACTGTCAATAACAGCTTGTACACCAGACGACAGACCGCCTAATATGCTTGCGCCTGAATCGGTAAATATAACAAAGGCAGGAATTGCGGCTTGAATTAGAAATGCGCCTCCAATTGTGCGGAAATTGATCGCTTTTCTATTACTCGAAAAAGCCACCGCAATAAGAATTAAAGATACTATCCCGATTAAGCCCATTATAATTTGCATTTTATTCTCCATAAAAAATTTATAAACATTAAGCTGAATAAAGTCATTTTTATCAGCCTTTGTTGCTGCTGTTATGATAATTATTTTGTTGTATAACCTAGAAGCACCACTTATTTAATTTTCGAAAACCAAAGTAGGTTGTTTCGTTAGCTACTTCGATTAATATATTTGTATTGCTTTAGTGCTTCCTAGCTGTGCAATA
>JBALXF010000126.1:0-7633 GCA_036961085.1 Psychromonas sp. | reverse complement strand
GATTGGCGCCTTTCTCTAGGCGGACTACTTCTGATTGCTCAAATATTTTTCCACCGAGTTGGGTAATTGCCTTGGCTTCGCCTAATGCTAATTTTAGCGGGTGAATGTGGCCACCCATATTATCTAATAATCCACCCACATAGGCATCTGTACCGACGGCATTTTTCACTTCATTTTTATCTAACATTGTCAGTTCTTTATTGCCGTAACGTTGCCAGTTTTTAGCATGCTCGACTAAACCATCAAGTTGTTTTTGATTAAATGCAGTGAATAAACCACCTTGTTTGATATCACAGCTAATATTATATTTTTTAATCAGTTGGCGAATAATATCGCCACCTTCAAAGATCATATTACAAAGTGCAGTCGCAATTTTAGGATCGTAACGCTTTTCAATGGTTGCAACATCGCGGCTATAGCTATTAACAATTTGGCCGCCATTACGGCCAGTTGCACCGAAACCAATTTTTGCACTTTCAAGCACAACCACTTTAAAGCCTTTCTCTGCAAGATGAATCGCAGAGGATAAGCCTGAAAATCCGCCACCAATAATACAAACATCACATTCAATATTATCTTGTAAACGTGGATAATAATCGGTAACGGGTGCTGAATCAGCATAATAAGAATCAGTATGATTAATCATTCATAGCTCCTTAAATTGACTGTAAGCGGATCCATGTGGTTTTAGTTTCGGTAAACTTATCCATTGCATGGAGTGACTTATCGCGTCCGTTACCGCTCATTTTAAAGCCGCCAAATGGCACAGTCATATCACCTTCATTGTAATTGTTTACCCAAATTGACCCAGCTTCTAGTTGTCTTGCGACTCTGTGGACTTGATTGATATCTGAACTCCACAGTGCAGCGCCGAGTCCATAAGGAGAGTCATTAGCGATTTCAATTGCTTCCTGCTCGGTTTTAAAAGTAATAACACAAAGCACAGGACCAAATATCTCTTCACGAGCAACGCTCATATCATTACTGACATTGTCGAGTATGACAGGTGCTACAAATGCGCCTTTTCCTGCTACGTCACCACCACAACGAACTGTTGCACCGGCCGCAATGCCTTGTTGCACGTAATCCAGTACTTTTTCTTTGTGGCCTTGGTCAATTAATGCGCCCATTGATGAGTCGGGGCACATAGGATCTTTGGGTGTGTAACTTTTTGCTGCTGCAATAACTTTTTCAATAAACGCATCTTTAATACTTTCATGAACCAGTAAACGAGTAGCAGCGACACAAACTTCACCTTGGTTGTAAAAACAACCTGAAGCAGTTTCTGCAGCGGCTTTATCTAAATCTGGATAATCAGCAAAAACGATGTTTGCGTTTTTTCCGCCTGCTTCAGCCCAAATCGATTTTAGGTTAGATTCACCCGAGCAAATCATTAGATTACGCGCTACGTTGGTTGAACCCGTAAAAGTAACACAGTCGACATTGAGATGACGCGCTAGGCTTTCACCACATTCGTGTCCAAAACCGGGCACAACTTGAAAAACACCTGCTGGGATACCGGCTTCATTCGCTAGTTTGCCAAGATAAATAGCGGTTAATGAAGATTTTTCAGAAGGTTTTAAAATAACACTATTACCCGTTGCTAATGCTGGGCCTAGTTTCCAGCAAGCAAGCCATAAAGGGAAATTCCAAGGCACAATTGCAACAACAACGCCAATCGCTTGCTGGCTAACGAAGGCGTGAACATCCTTCTCTGTCGTTGCTACTTCACCATAAACTTTATCAATAGCTTCTGCATACCAGCGGATTGCAGATGCTGCACCTGGAATATCTGTGCTATAGCTATGCGAAATAGGTTTACCTGTGTCTAAGGTTTCCAGCAATGCTAAATTTTCAACATGCTGATCAATGAGATCGGCAAATTTCATTAATACTTTTTTGCGTTGTGCAGGACTTTGGTGTTGCCAAACACCTTGTTCGAATGCACTTTGAGCATATTTTACCGCAACATTTGCATCTTCATCTTTACAACGAGCAATGTCAGCTAAGTGTTGATCAGTTGCTGGATTAACTGTACTAAAAGTCGTTTTATCAAGGGCATCTTGATACTGACCGTTAATAAATGCACGTGTCTCAATTTTCATTGATAGTTGTAAATCAATCCATTGTTGTTGCGTATTCATATGCTCTCCGATAGCTGGTGTTAAAATGTAGGTGGTGTATGTGCACTAATCATTTTGCAGGGTTTATCTGAATAATTAGTAAATTTATGTGGAATGCTGGTATCAATCAGATAACTTTCACCAGCCTTAATAAGGTATGTATTGTCGCCATAACTAAGCTCAATCTCACCTTCAACTATAGTGCCGGCCTCTTCACCGACATGGTCAATTCTTTTTAAACCCGTGTCAGAGTGAGGAGCATATTCCTCTATTAAGAAACCCATTTGGCGATCTTTTTTACCGTTACAAACTAATTTCATAGAAACAGAGTCACTGCCCATTTCGATAAGCTCGCTTTCAGTTATGATTACTTTTTCGGTATTTTCTTGTGCGACTCCGAGCGTAAAAAATTCGGAAAGCGATAAAGCGAACACATTAACAATCTTTTGCAAGGAGCCTACAGAAGGGCTAACTTTTCCATTTTCAATGGAAGAAATTGCACTGTGAGTTATACCTGCTTTCTCAGCAAGTACGCGTTGCGAAATCTTATTGTCTTTTCTAAGTTGAGCAATTGTTTGCCCGATAGCTAAATTATCCATGAGATGTTTTTCTTCTTATGTGGGCAGCTGATATCAGCTTGCTAAATAATAATTGAGAAAATGGATTAGTTGTTGCTTGCCATTCCGGATGCCATTGAACACCAATAAAATAAGGATGGTCAGCTAAACTAAAAGCTTCGATCAATCCATCAGGTGCTTTTGCTTCAATGGTTAATGATGCTGCTATTTGATTGACACCTTGGTTATGCAAAGTGTTCACATCAATTGTTTTTAGGTTAATGCTGTTTTGATCAAGATTATTTTCAGTTGTAAGCCAATTTGCAAAAACGCCACTTTCCGCAACGTGGACAGGGTGAGCGCTAGCATATTTTAGATCAAATGTAGCGTCCGTTATTTCTCTATGATCTGAGAATCCTGCTTCATGTACTTTGGGCGTTAAACTACCCCCCATTGCCACATTCATTTCTTGGAAACCTCTACAGATACCTAATACCGGTATTTGTTGTTCGACACACAAATCAATGAGATGAAATGCGCTGCTATCACGCGCTTTATCTTTTTTATCTTCAGTATGAGTTGCACCGTATTCAATCGGGTCAACATTAGAGTGACTGCCCGGTAATAATAAACCATCGATACAGTTAGAAAGTATTGCTAAATCGGCTGGTGTACTAACAGAAGGAATAATAAGAGGAATGCCACCAAATGCAGTGATTGCATTAATATAAAATTCATTAACAGATTGCACCTGATAGTCTAAAACAGTTTTTGAGCAACTGATAATAGCGATGACAGGTTTAGATTCTGATATTGGCATTGAAATTTCCTTTTGGTCGATTTAACTCACACGCTGAGGTGTTCAAAATAATCGACAAAACCTCTCATTTCAATATAAAACGGATGATATTCATACCATTTGTGACTTTTGTCACCACTTTGTTAAGTTTTGGTTAAAAATAATGTACATATTACTAGTTGGTGTTACAAATATGTATATAGAAAATGAAGTGATGGATGTTAATTCGAACAGAATAGATGAATTTCACTAATCATTAACCCAATAATGACGAATTAGTAGCGAGAATTGGTACGTCATTGGGTATTTATTTGAACTTAAGGTAATCCTATGGATCCATTTGAAAATGAAATAACAGACTTTTTACAAAAATGGCCGGATATCGAGTTTATTGATTTGATATTTACCGATGTAAATGCAACGCCAAGAGGAAAACGTATTCCTATCTCTGCTTTACCTAAAGTAGTGAAAGGAATATATCTTCCTGTTTCAACGATCTCTTTAAATATTGTAGGCAGTGTTGTGGAAGAAGCTGGCTTAGGTGAAGCCATTGGTGAGCCTGATAATATCTGCTTTCCTGTGCAGGGGTCATTAGCACCGACAGCTAAAAATAATGTAGGGCAATTATTATTAACCATGATGGATGAGCAAGGGGATAAACCCAATCGACTCTCTATTCGAAACATTTTATCTGATCTTGTTGATAAACTGCATAGTCGTGGTCAATTTCCTATGATTGCCTTAGAGCTCGAGTTTTACCTGCTTGACAGAAAACGCGCTGCTGATGGTTCAATTCAAGCGCCTATTAATCCAGTTAAAAATAATCGCGAGATGAAAACAGAAGTTTACGATGTAAATGGCCTCGATGATTATGAAGATTTTTTAAGTGCCTTCAATGCCCAAGCAAAACGATTAAATCTCAACACCTCTGGTATGTTAATCGAGTCCGCTCCAGGGCAGTTTGAGCTTAACTTTAATCATCAAAACGATGTTTTAAACGCTTGTGATCAAGTGATTTATGCAAAACGTCTGATCCGCCAAGTCGCTACACAGTTTGATTTTGATGTGACCTTTATGGCGAAACCCTTCGCAGATGAAGCGGGTAACGGTAAACATATTCATATTAGTGTGGTGGATCAACAAGGTGATAATTTGTTATCTGATAAAGCGGGCAATGAAAGCCCGCTGTTTTTACAAATGATGGCCGCTATGTTGGATATGATCCCAAGTTCCATTGCGCTTTTGTGCCCAAGTATTAATTCTTACCGTCGTTTTTCAACGGGTATGTATACACCTGTAAAAGCAAATTGGGGGAAAAATCATCGCGGAGTCGCACTGCGTGTGCCTTCAAGTAATGGTCAAAATCGCCGCATTGAACACCGTATTGCTGGCGCAGACGTTAACCCATACATACTAACCGCCGTTGTTATCTCAAGTGTACTCGCAAGTGAACATTTTACAGCTTTACAATGTCCTCCTGCGCTTGATGAAAAATCAAATACATTTCCATTAAGAATGCCCGAAGCATTAGAGCAACTATTAAATAATGAGTTATTAAACGAATATCTGACGCCTGAGTTTCTAACCCTTTATAAAGTTTGCAAAGAAAGTGAACTAGCACAATTTGAAAAAACGATTACGACCTTAGAAGTTGATTGGATGCTGTATTCGGCATAGATAACACAGTTAACAAGTTACAAATCTATCCCTAAATGACGGCCAAATAGGCTATCAGATATTTACAGAGAAAATGGATAGCGGGTTTTGCTCAACAAATTTTACATAATCAAAGTCTAAATGATTAGCTTCAATGATTGAACTTGTGTTGCTAATGAAGATGTCCTTATTTAGTTTTTTTACCTTAGAATGTAGAGAATCAATATGAATAGTCAGACAGGAAAGCAAATTATTACTGATCGCCAATTAGATGCACATTGGTTGGCATATACGGGTAATCGTGATTTTAAGAAAGACCCACGAATTATCACGTCAGCAAACGGTAAATACTATACATCAGGAGATGGTCGTCAAATATTTGACGGTTTATCTGGACTTTGGTGTTGTGGTTTAGGCCATAACAGAGTTGAAATAGCTGATGCAGTAAATAAGCAGATCCGGACCCTTGACTATTCTCCCTCATTTCAATTTTCTCATCCTGGTGCATTCCAATTGGCTGAAAAAATTGTTGAATTTATGCCCGAGGGACTCAACCGTGTTTTTTATACCGGTTCAGGCTCTGAGTCTGCTGAGACATCATTAAAAATGGCTCGTGCTTATTGGCGTAAAAAAGGCCAGGCAAGTAAAACTAAATTGATCGGTCGTAGCTTAGGTTATCACGGGGTTAATTTTGGTGGAATTTCAGTGGGTGGAATCGGTGCTAATCGCGCTTTATTTGGCACTGCGGTTGATGCCGATCATCTCCGTCATACTATGTTGCCAGAAAACCTTTTCTCAAAAGGGTCACCAGCACATGGTGCAGAGCTTGCCAATGAATTGTTAGAAATGATCGCATTACATGATGCTAGCAATATTGCGGCTGTGATCGTTGAGCCAATACCAGGCTCGGCAGGTGTAATCCCTCCACCTGTAGGCTATTTAAAACGTCTTCGTGAAATTTGCACCCAACACGATATTTTATTAATTTTCGATGAGGTTATTTGCGCATTTGGCCGCATAGGCGCCAAATCAGGTGCAGACGAATTTGATGTAACACCAGATATTATAAATATTGCAAAACAGTTGACCAATGGGGTTATTCCTATGGGAGCTGTCATTGCTAAACAGGAGATCTATGACACCTTTATGGATCAGGGTGGCTCAGAGTATCTCGTTGAGTTCCCCCACGGCTATACTTATTCAGCTCATCCGGTTGCTTGCGCAGCCGCTATTGCGACACTCGACGTAATAAAAAATGACAAACTGATTGAGCGCGTCAAAGCAATGAGCCCTTATTTTGAAAAATCAGTGCATAGTCTTAAAGGCTGTAAGTACGTTACCGATATTCGCAATTATGGTTTTGCGGCTGCTTTTACTATTGAAGCATTTCCAGGTGAGCCGGCATTACGTCCTTATCAAATCATGTTAAAAATGTGGGCAAAAGGGTTTTATGTTCGCTGCGGTGGGGCGACTATTCAGTTAGGTTTACCATTTACGACAGAGCAACATGAAATAGATTCGTTAATAAACGCATTAGGCGAAACCTTTAACGAAATGGCATAAATTGAAAATTAGTGAATTAGTGAATTAGTTTAACCGTGATGGAGTATCAAATGACAAATGTAACTGGCCACTTAATTGGTGGGAAATTAGTACATGACAGTAATGATCGTACACAAGATGTGTTTAACCCTGCAACGGGGAAAGTGCATTGTCAGGTTGCTTTAGCCTCTAAAAAGACTGTAGAGCAAGCGATCACTGAAGCACAAAAAGCCTTTCCTGAATGGCGTAATACACCGGCAGTTAAACGTGCACGTATTATGTTTCGATTTAAAGAACTACTTGAACAAAATGCAGATCATATTTGTGAATTAATTGGTCAGGAACATGGCAAAATTTCTCATGATGCTGCAGGTGAATTGCAACGTGGTATTGAAAATGTTGAGTATGCCTGTGGAGCACCCGAGTTACTAAAAGGCGAACACAGCAAAAATGTTGGTCCCAATATCGATTCATGGAGTGAGTTTCAACCACTTGGTGTGGTTGCTGGCATAACACCATTTAATTTCCCTGCTATGGTGCCGATGTGGATGTATCCGTTGGCGATTGTCTGCGGTAACTGCTTTATTTTGAAACCTTCAGAACGAGATCCGAGCTCGGCATTGTTTATTGCCAATTTATTAACCGAAGCGGGTTTGCCTGATGGCGTAATGAGTGTGGTTAATGGTGATAAAGAAGCTGTAGATACCTTGCTCACAGATAAACGTGTCAAAGCCGTTAGTTTTGTTGGTTCGACGCCTATTGCCGAATATATTTATGCGCAAGCAAGTGCTAATGGAAAACGTTGCCAAGCCTTGGGCGGAGCTAAAAATCACGCCATTATCATGCCTGATGCCGATATGGATAATGCGATTAATCAATTGACCGGTGCTGCATTTGGATCTTCTGGTGAACGTTGTATGGCATTAGCGGTGGCGATTACAGTAGGGGAACAAGCA
>JBALXF010000125.1:0-7692 GCA_036961085.1 Psychromonas sp. | reverse complement strand
ACTGCTTACCGAGTTTGTGCCTGACAAAGCATCTTGAGGTAACATGGGTATATATTCAGATAGTTAAGCCCTATCTCCCCCCTTCTTTCTGCACAATCCACTAACATCCCCCTTATTTTGATATTCTATTTTGCTCTTCAAAATTATAAAACAATAGGTTAGATCACAAAGCTAACATTATGTGCTGTTGATAAGAACAAATAACCGACAGGGATGATCCAGATCTACTTCCACATTTATTGTTGTCCTGTAATATCAATTGTTCATAATAACAAGTGATCATGGACTTACTATGCAAATAGGTATACTTAGAGAGATCCAAGAGAATGAAAACCGAGTAGCTGCAACACCTAACACTGTTGAGTTACTAATTAAACAGGGGTTCACTTTTCTTGTCGAAACAAACGCTGGGACTGCTGCGAGCTTTTCTGATCAAGCATATCAAGACTCTGGCGCTGAAATTAGCAACGATGCAGCCCTGATATGGCAATCAGATATTATCTTCAAAGTTAATGCCCCAAGCGATACTGAAATAGAACAAATGAAACAAGGTGCAACCTTAGTTAGTTTCATCTGGCCCGCACAAAATCCTGAATTATTGAAAAAGCTTGAAGCTAAAAAAATTAGTGTTATAGCAATGGATTCAGTGCCAAGAACCTCGCGCGCACAAGCGCTTGATGCATTGAGTTCAATGGCAAATATTGCAGGTTATCGTGCAGTTATTGAATCTGCGAATCAATTTGGTCGTTTCTTTACAGGTCAAATTACTGCTGCAGGTAAAGTGCCACCAGCAAAAGTATTAATTATCGGAGCCGGTGTTGCTGGTCTTGCCGCATTAGGTGCTGCAGGTAGTTTAGGGGCAATCGTCCGTGCATTTGATACTCGCCCAGAAGTTAAAGAGCAAGTAGAAAGTATGGGTGCTGAGTTTCTTGAAGTAGATTACGTCGAGAAAACCGAAGTCAGTACAACCGGTTATGCTAAAACCATGAGTGAAGGTTATCAACAAGCACAAGCTGCAATGATGGCCGAACAAGCTAAAGATGTTGATATCATCATCACCACAGCACTTATCCCTGGCAAACCAGCGCCACTGCTTATCACTGAAGAAATGATTGCTTCAATGAAATCCGGTAGTGTTATCGTTGATTTAGCAGCAGCTGCTGGCGGTAATGCAGCATTAACTGTGAAAGATGAAGTATTTACTACAGATAATGGCGTTAAGATTATTGGTTACACAGACTTACCGAGCCGTTTACCAACACAGTCTAGTCAACTTTACTCAACCAACCTTGTTAACTTAATGAAGCTACTTTGCAAAGACAAAGATGGCCAAATTGATATCGACTTTGAAGATGAAGTTATTCGCGGTGCCACAGTAGTTAAAGAAGGTGAAATATCTTGGCCACCACCAGCAATTAACGTTAGCGCTGCACCAGCCCCTAAAGCTGTAGAGCCAAAAGCTATCGTAGAAGAAAAACCAAAAAACAAATGGATTAAACCTGTTAGTGCAATTGTAGCAGCAGGCTTATTTGGTTGGCTTGCAAGTGTTGCCCCGACAGACTTCTTAGCGCATTTCACTGTATTTATGCTGGCATGTATCGTCGGTTACGGCGTAGTTTGGAATGTAGCACATTCTCTTCATACACCACTTATGAGTGTTACAAATGCAATCAGCAGTATTATTTTAGTCGGTGCCCTACTCCAAGTTGGTAGTGATTACTGGTATGTAAATGCGCTTGCTATGCTTGCAATACTAATTGCAACAATCAACATAGTGGGTGGCTTTACCGTTACACACCGTATGTTGAAAATGTTCCAGAAGGATAAATAATTATGTCAGAAGGATTAATTACAGCTGCTTATATCATCGCAGCAATCTTATTCATAGCCAGCTTGAATGGCCTAAGTAGCCAAGAAAGCGCTAAAAACGGCAATGTATTTGGCATAATCGGTATGGGCATTGCAATTATTGCAACTATCGGAGCAATGGTAAATAGTGGTAATGCAGGTGCTTGGAGTTACGTTCTTGTCGGTGTTCTAATGATTATCGGTGCAGGTATTGGTATTCGTTTAGCATTAAAAGTTGAAATGACATCAATGCCTGAACTAATCGCTATTCTTCATAGTTTTGTTGGTTTAGCTGCAACCGTTATTGGTTTCAACTCATTTTTCGACCACGGCATTTTGCTCGGTGCTGCAAAAACGATTCATGATGTAGAAATCTTTTTAGGTATCTTCATTGGTGCAGTTACCTTTACCGGTTCAGTAGTAGCCTACGGTAAATTAAGCGGTAAAATCAATAGTAAACCACTTAGCTTACCCGGTAAAAACTGGTTAAATATCGCAGTTGTTGTTTCATCTGTTTTATTATTAATTAGCTTTATCAATGGAACAATGGGTGGTTTTGAATTGTTCCTCATGTTAATTATTGCACTCGCATTCGGTTGGCATTTAGTTGCATCAATCGGTGGAGCGGATATGCCTGTTGTAGTATCAATGCTTAACTCATATTCTGGTTGGGCAGCAGCTGCAACTGGTTTCATGCTAGCAAATGATCTACTTATTATTGTTGGTGCATTAGTTGGTTCAAGTGGTGCGATTCTTTCTTACATTATGTGTAAAGCAATGAACCGTTCATTTGTGAGTGTTATTTTAGGTGGTTTTGGTAACGAGGAAGTAGCACAAACTGGCGATGAAGATTACGGCACACATTATGAAACAAGCTCTCAAGAAGTTGCTGATTCATTAAATGCAGCTAAAAGTGTTGTGATTGTACCAGGTTACGGTATGGCAGTCGCACAAGCGCAATACCCTGTTGCAGAGCTAACTAAACGCCTACGTGCTAAGGGTAAAAATGTACGTTTTGGTATTCACCCAGTAGCGGGTCGACTACCTGGTCACATGAACGTTTTATTGGCTGAAGCAAAAGTACCTTATGACATCGTATTAGAGATGGATGAGATCAACGATGACTTAAGTGATACTGATGTAGTGCTAGTAATCGGTGCTAACGATACAGTAAACCCTGCAGCAAACGAGCCAGGCACACCAATATCAGGTATGCCAGTATTGAGTGTTTGGGAAGCTGAAAAAGTAGTGGTATTTAAACGTTCTATGGGTGCTGGTTACGCTGGAGTACAAAACCCATTGTTCTTTAAAGACAACTCTGAAATGTTATTAGGTGATGCTAAAGCCTCTGTAGATGCTATTTTACAGAATCTTTAATGCTTAATTAGCATAACGATTAAAAGCCGAATCCATGGAGTCAGTTCAGGATTTGGCTTTTTTATTTGTTAAAGTTCAATGGCAGTGCTGTGTTTAACTGTTCTCAGTGAGACTGAAGTATGAAACTTCCTAATATTCAAATCCGTATGTAATACTCGCTCAACAAATGCTTCATAAGCTTGAATATCTTGTACGCTGACAATAAGTACAAAGTCATATGCCCCCGATATTTGGTAACATTGCATGACTTCATTAGCTTGAATAATTGATTGCTTAAATTTCTGATAAATATCCGCCCTATCTCGTTCCATTTCAATAGAGACAATCAAGGTCATTTTATTACCGGCTAACTGTGCATCAATGATTGCAACATCACCGATAATCACCCCACCTTCTCGTAGACGTTTAACACGCTTTAAACAGGCTGGTGCTGACAAACCAACTTTCTCAGCAAGTTCAATATTACGAATTCGATTATTTTTTTGTAGCAATATTAATATCGCCCGATCAATTCTATCTACGTCCATTATTTTCTCTCGACTCTATTATTAGGGGCAATATTTCTCTGCAGCCGATTAAAAAGAAATATTGAAAGGATAACTCTTGATATTTGAAATATATATTCAGCCTACTTATGTATCATATACCTATAAACAATAAAACAAATCGAAACAAAGGCTGCATAATGAAAGCAATTAAAAGTTTTTTCATAGAATTAGGCAAAGACATTATTGATGTCACTTTTACCTTATTTAAAGTCATGATCCCTATCTTAATTTTAATTAAGATTATTGAAGAGCTAGGCGGCATTGTATTATTAAGCCAAGTGCTTGGCCCGTTAATGCAAACAGTTGGTTTGCCCGATAGCATGGGCCTAGTGTGGGCAACCACCCTACTCACTAATATCTATGGCGGCTTAATTGTCTTAGTCAGCCTTGATAGTGCACTTAATGTTGCACAAGCCTCTGTATTAGGCAGTATGATGCTGCTTGCACACTCACTCCCCATCGAGGCAACGATCGCTAAAAAAGCAGGGGTTAGCTTATGGATAACATTGTTATTTCGAATTGGTGGTAGTTTATTATTAGCATGGATATTACACCTTACTTACCAAGCTACAGATAGCCTCAATCAGCCCGCTCAAATATTATGGTCTCCAGAAATAACAGAGAATAGTAGTTACGCTGCCTGGGTACTCAGTCAGATCCAAAGCTTGGTTATGGTATTTGCTGTTATTTCACTATTGTTGTTCACCTTAAAAATACTAAAACTATTAGGTATTGAAAAGTTGATGGCAATTTTACTTAAGCCTTTCCTACGTTTGTTAGGAATCAGTCAAGAAGCTACTAACATAACTATTATCGGGGCAACACTGGGTTTATCATTTGGTGGTGGTTTACTAATAAATGAAGCACAAAAAGGTCATGTAGCACCGCGTGATGTATTCACAGCCATTATGTTATTAAATTTATTACACAGTTTAATAGAAGATACATTACTGATTTTATTAATTGGCGCAGATTTTAATACTATTTTCTGGGGAAGGTTAGTGTTTTCAGTGCTAGTGATAGCAACATTAGCAGCGATTATACGACAGCTCACACCCTCTTTTTGTGAACGTTATTTATATCGTAGTGTGGTAACTAGTGTGGTGAGTAATGAAAATACTAAAGCGAATCCTGTGCTATAGATAAAAAGCCCTCAGCGCTTATTGCGATAAGGGCTTTTTAACTGCCTAGCGCTACACTAACTGGCTTGATTTAAGCTAACTGCTCTTGATGCCAGTGATTAAAGCGTGGCATCAACATCATTAATAATAAAATTAGTGATAATCCGCCCATTAAACATACCACTGCATAAGGCGCAGATAAGCCAGTTTGTTGAATGAGTCCCGCTAATAACGCCGCACCACTCATTTGTATGCAACCTAACATAGCCGATGCAGTACCTGCACGTTCTCCGAAAGCACTCAATGCCATAGTGGTTGCAGGCCCCAATAATAATGCAAAGCCAATACATAACAGCATCATTGGTAGCATAAATGCAAATGCCGCAGGCAAACCAGCTGTCGGACCTAATGTTTGCATGGCTACTTGGACGGCAGCCGAAGATAATAATGTGATTAGCGCGATAATAACTGTCGGGCGGTTACCAAAACGTTTAATCACTTTAGGTGCTGCAAATGCAGCCGCAATATTAACCGCTGCATTTAGACCAAATAGTGCACTAAAACTCATTTCAGATACGCCTAGATGGCGAATTAACCAATCTGGTGCATAAGACACATAGGTAAGGATAGAGGCCATTCCGACCATACAAGTCGTCGCATAAAATATAAAGTAACGATTATTCAATACTGGCTTAAATCGCTCCCAATGATACAGGCTACCGCTTGTATCGGTATTTTTAGGACGTGTTTCTGGCAACTTAAATCCGACAACGAAAAGTACAATAATCGCAAATAATGCCATAAACATAAATGTTGAGCGCCAGCCAAACTGTAAAGCAAGCAAGCCTCCCAGTGTTGGAGCAAGCGCAGGAACAACACAAATCACGCCATTTAAATAACTATAATATTTTGCACTATCAGCACTATTGAAACTATCGCGCACGGCACTAAATACCACAATTGAACTAGCACAAGCTGCAATACCCTGCAATATTCTTGCAATCTGTAACCAGTGAAAATCAGTCACGAATACCGCTAATAAACTACTCGCTATATATAGCGAAATACCGGCTAAAGCAATCGGGCGACGCCCAAAACGGTCAGCTAACGGGCCAATTAAAATTTGTCCTATTCCCATAGCAAAAAGAAATAACACTAGTGTTGATTGAATCTCACTAGATGAAACATTGAATTCGGCTGCCATTACAGGCATAGAGGGTAAATAGATATCAATAGCGAGTGGGCTTAATACCACCATCAGCATTAATATCGGCAAGATAGTTTTGCGCATTGTGTTCCTTAACATACTTAATTATAAGGCTGCAGTTTACGCCGAGTTAGATATGAATCATAATGGTATAATTTCAGAACTGAATTTCCTCTGAGGAATATCTCTAAACTTAGGCAATATCTATGAATTTAGACAATCTCGCTAAAATAGACCTTAATCTCTTAGTTACTTTGCAAATATTGTTAGAAGAAGAGAGTGCTACACGTGCTGCAAGCCGTTTACACCTAAGCCCTTCAGCATTAAGCAAGAGTCTTAATCGCCTGAGGGAAACCATCGGTGATCCGCTTTTTATGCGCACCGCACATGGCTTAAAACCCACTAGCCATGCATTACAGCTAAAATTATTATTACCTGATATTTTGCAAGGCTTATATCAAGTCACTTTGCCGCCGAGCTTTAATCCCACTAGCAGTCACCGACAATTTTCTTTTGCCATGGTCGAAAGCGCCTATGAAACGCTTCTGCCCTCTTTTATTGGGCCAATCCTGAACCAAGCTCCACACATAAATTTAGATACCTATGGTTGGAATGAAAAATCTATGCAAGGACTGGTACAAGGACAAATTGACTTTGGTATTACCGCGAGAGATTTACACCCAACCTCTGATTACCGATTAAACAATCTTCCCTATGGCATTACCCAGACAACCTTGTTTACTGATCAACAAATCTGCTTAGTACGTAAAAACCACCCTATTTTGAAAGTGGTAGAACAAGGCAACTGGAATATTGAGGCTTATCTCAATATGAAACATGTGCAAGTTCGCTGTGAAGGCAATGATTGGTGGGCGTTAGATTACCACCTAGCGGAATCAAATCAGCATCGTAACATCAGTAGTACGTTACCCGATTTTTATGGTGCAGCGAGTGTTTGTGCACACAGTGATCTTATTTTCACTTTACCATCAAGTTTTGTCGCACATGCACAAAAGCTTTACCCCTTAGTTGAACTGGCTTTACCTATTGAATTTTCACCATTGGCTTACGTACTTTTATGGCACCAACGTAATAACGATGAACCGGGGCATAAATGGATAAGAGAAACTATTTGCAGCAGTATTAAAACAAAAGATACATAGATATTAAGTCTACAATCGATTTTTAACTTATTGATTAAATGCTCTATTAAATTGAAAGTTGCTAAAACATCACAATTTTTACGGGTTAAACTTGAATTGTTTATAATATGAGCTATGGACACTAGATAATAAAACGGTAAAATATTACATTAGATTCAATTAATTCAAGCCAATCGAGATAAGTAGTAAATGCCACAGAACATGTACGAATTAGCACTAAGAAGTTATGCCCTGAAATTAATTTTAGGACAATTGTTATTAGTGTTATTTATTATTTCTATCACTCATCTTGTTGCAGAGCCTCGCTCGACAAAATCAGCAGCGGTCGGTGGAATGATGTTTATTGTACCGCAATATCTGTTTACCCGTTTATCTTTTTTATGTGTCGGCTTAAGTAATATGGCCTTTAAAAACGCGCTAATGCTGAC
>JBALXF010000124.1:0-7696 GCA_036961085.1 Psychromonas sp. | reverse complement strand
ACCAGTTTGAAATCAGTTGATCATTATGAGGATGCGTTATTACAAATATTATCCGGTGAAGCAGATGCATTAATTGCTGATTTAACCATTTGTGAATTATTAGTAATACGTGATGTTAATCGTTCTTTATCTACATTAAATAAACCATTAGCAATTGAAGAGATCGGTATTGCAGTTAATAAGGGTGAAGAGGAGTTAAAAAGAATAATCAAAACACGCCTAGATATACTGACATCAGAAGGTGAATTAAAAAATTATCACACTAAATGGTTCGATGATCCATCATGGTTAGCACTACTACCTTAGTGATATTCTAAACAGATATTTTATGAAAGATGGCGCAGCTTACAAAAATAAGTGCGCCAGTTTTGAATGAAAATGTAGGCTAAGTTAATTCACCACGTAAATCAGTCACTAATAACTCACGAATCACTTTAGTCGAAAGCTCTTGACTCAATAGGTAATAAAGTTTTGCAATTACTGCTTCCGTGGTCATATCTAAACCGCCGATAACCCCTGCCTCACTCAATGCATTACCCGTTGCATAGCCGCCCATATTGACACTGCCTTTTAAGCACTGACTACAATTTACAATTAAAATACCACGTTCGCTGGCTTCTTTTAAAGTACTTAATAATTGCTCATCTTGCTGTGCATTTCCTACTCCGTAAGTTAATAACACTAACGCTTTTAAAGGGCTTTTTAATAAATTATCTAGCACTTGCCAATCTAAGCCAGGGAAAAGATGTAAAATTGCAATAGAGTGAGCACGAATATCACTGGTTCTTAAACGTGTATTAACCGCTTTCTGAGTAACACCCGCAATATTATTAATTTCAATTCCTGCTTCTAATAAAACCGGGTAATTAGGTGATACAAAAGCACCAAAACCATCAGCATGCTGTTTAGTAGCGCGATTTCCACGGAATAATTGATTATTAAAAAACACACACACCTCATTGATCGGATGATGTGCAGCAATAAATAATGAGTTCAATAAATTTGCTCTAGCATCAGAACGTAACTGTGACAGTGGAATTTGCGAGCCAGTAACAATCACCGGCTTAGATAAGTTTTCAAAAACAAAAGACAGTGCCGAAGCGGTATAAGCCATGGTATCTGTACCATGAAGAATAATGAAACCATCAAAGTCATGATAGCGAGATTGAATATCTTGTGCTAATTCCTGCCATGCATCGGGGGAGATATTAGCTGAATCGATCAGGGGTTCGTATTCATGGATCTCAAATTCTGGCATTTGTTCATGATAAAACTCCGGCATATTCGCGATAGTTTGCGAAAGGTAACCTGCCACAGGTATGAAACCTTCTTTTGAAGGTTTCATACCAATTGTGCCGCCGGTGTATGCAATATAAATACGTTTTTTCTGTGCCATTTTATTTCTCATTTTAATTTTGCGGCTGAGTGTATTCAGAAACATTTTCTATAATCACTTGAACCATTTCATAGTTATAATTCTACTTTAAATTCGCCTATATCTGTTAATAAATCGGCTTTTTAGCGCATATTTATAAACAAAAGATCATATTTATCAGCCCTAATCACTCGCAATAACCGTTACTTTTATTCACAAAAGCACCTTAAAACTCGTTCAGATGAAAATAAATTGATTTAAATCAATTTATTTTCATCAAAAAAGAACCGAAAAAACCTACCAAACGTATTAACAACTAACTAACAAAAAAAAATTATAGATAACATCCTCTGCTTCAGGCTAGTAAAAGCAAAGGTAATTGTTACAAAAATTGTTAATGGAAAAAAGCTTAGTTTAAAATGCTTTTTTTGACATTTAATGACGTGCTTTCCTGCTATTGACCTAGATCAATAAATTCATTAGTTTGTCGTTAATTACCTTTCAACCTTTAAGTGAGAGAGCACTATGTCTAAATTTAAAATAACACATCAAACCCCCAGTAAAGCATCAGAATACGTTGCTTACAAAATAACCCAGTTTTTAAAATTTATGCTCAATCTATTCTATGGTAAAAAATACGCTAAACGCGCTGTTATCTTAGAAACAATTGCGGCCGTACCTGGGATGGTTGCAGGTATGTTGAATCATTTAAAAGCATTGCGTCGCATGCGTGATGATGAAGGTTGGGTACGTGAATTATTAGATGAAGCTGAGAATGAACGCATGCACCTAATGATATTTTTAGATATTGCTAAACCGACCTGGATTGAACGTAGCTTGGTTTTATTAGGGCAAGGTGCATTTTTAGTGGTATATACGATTTTATATATTATATCTTCAAAAACAGCACATCGTGTTGTCGGTTACTTTGAAGAAGAGGCTTGCAAAAGTTACACTGAATTCCTACAAAAAATTTATATTGGTAAAATAGAAAATGTTGCAGCCCCTAAAATAGCAAAAGATTATTATTCACTAGCAGATGATGCCACATTACGTGATGTAGTTTTACGTATTAGAGACGATGAGGCAAAACATCGTGATCGTAATCATGAGATTGCCGATTGTTTTGAAACCAACGATCTACCTGCTCATCAACGATAATATTTTGATAGTGATTGAAATATAGTGATAAAACATTGCAATACAAGCTTAAGATGTTTTATCACTCATATTCTTCTACATAGTATTCTACATACTATGCTCTGTTACCCAAGACTTAACCTCAGCAAAAGGATACTTTTCTAATAACGCAAACCCTTTTAAGTTACGCACTTTTAAACGGGTAAAAATAGGCGTTGTTAAGCCACAAAAGAATCGTGAAAATAAAACGATACTGCGTTTATCTCCTAGCTTCGCATTAATGTCACTGCTCAATGTTACAAAATCAAACTGTTCCAATGGCGTCAATTTTTCAATTGCAGGCATACTTGCCGGCTCTCCAGCGCAAACTGAACAGTGACCACAATCATGTTGCAGATTGCTATCTGAAAAATAATCAGCTAATTGTAAATTTAGGCATTTTTTACTGGCAAAAAAATCTAATAAGAAGTGAATTCGATTAACTTCACTGCTCTCTTTTTCATTAAACCTCTGCACCAGCACATCGCGTAAACTTGCATTAATAGCCAGTTTATCGACCTTATAAACCTGCGTCATTTGCTTACTTTGTAATTCAATCAGGCCCTGCTGGTCAAGGTAATCAATAGCAGTTATTACTCGCTGTCGATCTGTGGAATACATAGTCTGCATTTTTTCAAAATTAATCGTTGCCCAGGTTCGCGCTTTATCTGAGCTTTGCAATATAGTCTGCACAAAATTATAACGTTCGCCATTAAAACGCCCTAATAACTCATTCTCTGGCACAAGTAGCTTGTATTTATATTCTGCGTAATAACTGTATGCAGGTTGTATTACCCCTTCTATTTCGAAGTAAACTAGCAGGGTTTTTAATGCTAATAAGCGAATATTGGATTGGCTTGATAAACTATTCATTACCACTTCCCAATTACCATTGCTTTGCACTATTTCATTCAGCACAAAATCAATAGCGCTAGCCTCTGGGGTGTCTGCATAGACAAAGTTTTCGAGCACATTAATATTATTTTTATTGGCAAGTACCAAGCAATCCGCAGATTGCCCATCACGCCCAGCACGACCTATTTCCTGTGCATAGTTTTCAATTGATTTAGGTAAATCGTAATGCACTACAAAACGAATATCGCTTTTATCAATGCCCATACCAAATGCAATCGTGGCAACAATTAAAGGGATCTTTCCGGACATGAATTGCTGTTGAATAGATACGCGCTGTTCACTGTTCATTCCCGCATGATAAGCCTGTGCTGTAATGCCTGATTGTGTTAATTGCTGCGCAACTTGCTCTGCCGTTTTCTGTAAGGTGACATAAATAATCCCAGCTTGGTGACTGCGTTGCTGTAACCAAGGCACTAAACTATTCATCTTATCTGCACTATTAACCCCTAATACCGACAGATTTAGATTAGCTCTGTAAGATCCTGTAAGGGTAATATTGCTTAAATCTATATCAAATTTATGCGCCATATCTTGAACAACTTTATTAGTCGCAGTAGCCGTTAGTAATAACACTTGAGGGATTGCAAAATCTCGACGATATTGCGCTAACTTTAGGTAGTCAGGGCGGAAATTATGCCCCCATTCAGAAATACAATGCGCTTCATCTACCACCAGCAAAGAGATAGGGACTTGTTTTAAAAATGAACGGAAACGCTCACTATTAAGACGCTCGACCGAGATAAATAAAATTTTTGTATTACCCTCTGCAACCCCTTTGTAAACAGCTGATGATTCTGCAGGCGTCTGCATCGAATGAATACTGGCAGCAGCGATACCTTTACTCTGTAAAAACTCTAGTTGGTCTTGAATCAAAGCTAATAAAGGCGAAACCACTAAGGTTAGATGCGGCAAATGTAATGCGGGTAATTGATAACATAAAGATTTGCCAGATCCAGTTGGAAAAATGGCAGCGGCGCTATGACCATCAAATAGCGCTTGGATAACCTGCTCTTGACCGGTTCTAAAATGAGAAAAACCAAAATAGCGCTGAAGTAACTGCAACATAGATAAACCTTCAAGAAAATGAACTGAATTGGGTTTATAGCATATAATGACTATTCTATTTCAACCACAAAAATATAATATGCGAATTCATGCTGTGCACAAACTATACCAACAACGCTTAAGCCGCTCAACACGCCCTTTTTTAGCGAGAGGAGGAAGAATCGCGCGTTGTACTAAATGCATGTTATTACCGTATTTATGTATCTGTTCAATCAAGAAAACAGTCGCAACTAATAGTGCTTTTTTATTGTTAATGTACGACGATGAAATTTTGAAACCAAGTAATACCGGGCGATTAATCGCTGATTTAATTCCTGACACGTTTGCATTTATCTGGTCTCGCACTCAACCGGAACAGCAGATGCTCGCTTTATTAAATGATCCACAGTGGCAACCCATCGTTATTTTTCCTGAAGAGTACGCCCCCCCAGAGCGAGTTATGCGTACTTATCAAATGACAGAAAATGCGAAGCGCCCTTTGTTTATCTTACTCGATGCAAGTTGGGCACAAGCAAAAAAAATGTTCCGCAAAAGCCCCTATTTAAATGATTTTCCTGTTTTATCATTTTCTCCCGAAGCGATCTCTCGTTACCTAGTACGTAAAGCGGTTAAAGATAACCAACTGGCAACCGCAGAGGTTGCCGCCAGAGTGCTCGAGTTTATTGGTGAAAATGATAATGCAGACACCATGGACTTGCTATTTGAAACTTTTAAAGAAAACTATATGATAGGTAAACAACAAAAACAGCCACCTGAAAATGCGGCTCAATACCTTTTAGCAGCTAAACTTAAGTAATTATCGTACTTATTTAACAACTGCCATTGATTAATTTTTTACTCTCTTTTTTATCGGCTAAGAACAAACTAAGACTTACTACGAGGTCCATTTATGACATATAAGAATAAAATATTAAGCATTATATTTATGGGATTTATTTCTATTTCAATGACACATGCTGCAAACGTAATTTTAAAAGATGGCAGTAGTTATCAGGGGGAGATAAAGAGCCAAAATAGCGAAACATTGATAATGGATGTCAATGGCATAGAGATGCGCATACCAACTTCAAACGTGTCTGCAATTGATCTGCAAGGAACAACGGCACAAGCGCCCACAGCAGCATCTCCGAGTAGCGCTGCGACGAAACCTAACGCTACAGGTCCGGTAACTGTTTCGGCTGGCACCACACTTACGGTACGCATGATGGAATCAGTTAATACTCGTCACAATAAAACAGGACAACGCTTTACGGCACAGCTTGAAGCTAACCTAATGTCAGGTGACACCGTAGTTGCTCCTAAAGGGGCACAAGTTTATGGCGTTTTAACTAACGTCAAAAAAGCAGGAAGAATAGCAGGGAGTGCTGCTATGACCTTTGAGCTTCGAGATATTTCAATCGATAATGTAATGGTCGCAATTAGAACCCAACCAGTTAGTGGAGAAGGACAAAACACCGCAAGATCATCGGTTGGAAAAACAGCAAGAGGAGCTGCTATTGGTGGATTGATTGATGGTAGTGATGGCGCAAAAACTGGCGCTAAAGTCGGTGTAGGAGCTGCAATTCTAACTAAAGGTGATGATATTGAGTTACCTCAAGGGACACTCGTTGATTTTATATTAGCGGCGCCGCTTGAAAGGTAATAAATAATAGTAGAGATAATCTTAAGCGAACTGTTGATCGTTTACTCGCTAATAGAAGGTTACATTTCAACTCAACTAAGCAACTAATAAGTGCTTGCTTAGTTGAGTTAAGGTGTACTGTTCAAACACTACAAATCATCGAAATATCTATGCCTCAACACTTTTGCACTTCCCAACTCGCTCTTTTATTAACGCATAAATTTCAGAATATGATTTTGTTTTCAATACATAATTTAAAGCGGTAAATAAAACACAAAATATTGTCGATTTTATTAAAAACTCGAGTACCACGTTAACATCTATTAAGCTTATCACCTCAAGCGTAAAAAGGACTGACGTAATAGCTAATATCATTTGCAATAAAATGGGTTTTATAAAGCGTCCCATACTGACCTCAATCTCTTTGCTCGCAAACCAAACATTTAACAACACAGATAGAGCAGCAGTAACTATCAGGCCATATAAATAGACCTCAATACCAAAATAAACGGCATTGAGTAGATTTATCGAAGCGATACTTTTCTTCATGATCTCTAATTTTAAAAAAGCTTTTGAATTCCCTCTGCTACTTAATACGTTCACTAGCAAAGCACTTAAAGGGTAACCAAAACCACTTAAAACCAAAATCTCTAAATAGCCTACAGAAGGTAACCATTTCTCTGAAAATAGAAATACAATTAAATCTTCGGCATTTAAATATAAACCACCAAGTAATAAAAAGGTGACAAAACATAGTATATAAAACCCCTTAAAGACTATATTTTTAAATCTGGGTAAGTCATGCTGCACTTTACTTAATATGGGAAACATAACTGACATTAAACTACCTGAGGAGTAGTTAATGACAAGCTCATTAAATTGTCTTGCTCGATGATAATAACCTAATGTTGCAGCAGAGAAAATTTTACCAATAATCAGGAAGTCCAGTCGTCTATAAATAGCATCGATTAAACCCGATAAAAACATTCTAAATCCAAACCCCCACAACTGTCTTAATGCTTGCAAAGAAAATATCAGTTCAGGTTTCCAAGCTGCATATCTCCAAATAATGATATTAAAAAAAACACCTTGAGAAATGATTTGCACCATAAGAGCCCAAACACCTAACCCACTATATGCTAGAGAAATACCAACAACGCCACTTAATAGTGATGACACAAATCCAGCTTTGCTGAGTAAGCCATAATTGAGCTGTTTCTTTAATCGAATTGCCTGAACACTACTCAACGCTTTTATAATAAATAACACACTAATAGTTTGTGTTAATGGGGTTAATAATTGATTGCTATAAAAATCAGCTATAACTTCGGCTGAAAAAAAGGTGATTAAGGCTAAGAGCGAGGCAATAAATAGATTGAAGTAGAATACTGAACTGTAGTGAAGCGGTGATACCGAGCTTCGTTGTATTAACGCGCCTCCTAAGCCGACATCGCTAAATACTTCTGCAATACCTACAATAACCATTAACATTGCTATCAAACCAAAGTCACTAGGCTCGAGCAATCTGGCAAGTACCATGG
>JBALXF010000123.1:0-7762 GCA_036961085.1 Psychromonas sp. | reverse complement strand
GCGGCGTTATCTCATTGCTCAACTGATCGCAGTCATTAATTGTAATTTTTACAATCGCTGTGTTTTTTTGTTTAGCAAAAGCTTTTAATGCTGCTCTGCTTAACAGATGTTCTAATTCGCGAACATTACCTGGCCAGTGGTAATCAGATAAGTACGTAATCACGTCAGTAGATATTTTTAACTGTTTAATACCGAGTTTACGTTTGATTTTCTCAACAAAAAAACCGGCCAATAAAGCGACATCTCCGATACGCTTTTTCAGAGGGGGAACTTTGATCGGGAAGACATTTAAACGATGGTATAAATCTGCTCTGAAGTTGCCTTTTTCAACTTCATCTTGAAGGTCGCGATTGGTAGCGGCAATAATTCGCACATCAACATTGATGATTTTATCTTGGCCAACTGCCTGAATTTCATTACTTTGAATGGCACGTAATAACTTACTTTGAGCAGACATAGGCAGCTCACCTATTTCATCTAAAAATAATGTGCCACCATCTGCAATGACAAACTTACCTGCTCGGGTTTTATCTGCTCCAGTAAAAGCGCCTTTCACATGACCAAATAGTTCACTCTCAATTAAGTTATCCGGTAAAGCGGCGCAGTTCACAAAAACCATTGGGGCATTATTACGTCTCGATTGCTGGTGGATATCATGCGCGACTAGTTCTTTACCTGATCCACTTTCACCTTCGATTAACACATTAAAATGTGATGAAGCGACCAAGCTGATATCTTTTTTTAGTTCCTGCATTACCTTGCTTTGCCCAATTAATTCATTTTGCTCGGCTACCACATTGGCCTGACTTAATGCTGCCACTACCTGCCTTGAGTGGTCAACATTGCGTTCTAATTTTTCAAGGGTTATTGCGGTGTTTAAACTCACCGATGCCATCGCCGTGATCACTTCTAATGTACGTTCAGGGATATCATCAAAAATATCGGGTGTTAAGCTGTCTAGTGTTAATACGCCAATCAGTTGTTTTTCAAAATGTAAGGGGATACCCATGCAGGCATGAATAGGCAAGTCACCATCACGAGCAATCAATAATCCGTCGTAAGGATCGGCTAGAGTGCAATCACTGGGGAAACGCACAAATTTTTCTGATTGGCAGATCTTAGATAAACGAGGATGCTGTGCAATAACAAAGCGCCTGCCTAAGGTGTCTTTACTTAGGCCTTGTAATGCTAATGGGACCAGATGGTCGCCTTTAACTGCAAGTACTGCAACTGCTTCACAGGTGATGGTTTTTCGAATAGTTGATAATAAGTTATCAAAGCGATCATTACTGGTCAGGCTTTGCGCTAAGTTTAACGACAATTCAATTAGTGCAGCAGAGGATATCTCGTTCATGTGAAAACCAAGGTAAAACAAAGGGATTACAGTATCTCAAAATCTCACTTTGTAGTCAAAATACAACGTTAGAGTCATAAAGACTCATTTTAAAATGAGTCTTTATGACTCTTTTTTACTTGTGTTTTTTGTTTTCTTTTGTATCTAATTGAAATTAAAGGGATGTAAAAGTTGGCACAAGCTTTGCAATATACATATTAAGTTATTAAACGGCCCTTTTTATGCAGTATAAGGCATTGCATATTCGCCATCCATATTTTTCAATTATCTTACTTGGCTTGTTTTATTTTGCCAAAAGTAATTTTCAAACTTAATAATAATTTAGGATAAATTTATGTTAACTACTAATCAGATCGCAATTGTAAAAAGTACCGTTCCATTATTAGAAGCGGGTGGCGCGGCGATAACTGAGCATTTTTACCAACGTATGTTCAGCCATAATCCTGAATTAAAAGATATTTTTAATATGAGCAACCAAGAAACTGGGCGCCAAAAGGTTGCGTTGTTCGAAGCCATTTTAGCTTATGCGAAAAACATTGATAATTTGGCTGTTTTAAAACATGCGGTAGAGCGAATTGCGCAGAAGCATACTAGTTTTTACATTCAGCCTGAACACTATCAAATAGTTGGTTTACATTTAATTGAAACTTTACGAGAGCTTTTACCGGAGCAGTTTACGGCCGAGGTTGAGGATGCTTGGGGTGCCGCTTACGGTGTATTAGCAAATGTATTTATTAACCGCGAAGAGCAACTTTATAGTGAGCGTGATAGTGCTTATGGCGGTTGGCGTGGAAAGCGTGCATTTAGCTTAGTAGAGAAAATACAAGAATCGGAGTTAGTGACTAGCTTTGTATTTGAACCTATCGATCAGCAAGCGGTTCTAGGTTACGAAGCAGGGCAATATGTCGGTATAGAATTGACGCCAAAAGATAGCGATCATGTCGAAATTCGTCAATATTCATTGTCAGATCAAGCGAATGGAAAAAGCTACCGAATTTCAGTTAAACGCGAATTAGGTGAGCAAAATGGCCTTATGTCGAATCATCTACATGATAATTTAGAGGTCGGTAATTTAGTTGATTTGCATGCACCAGCGGGAGACTTCTTTTTCATTAATCGCGAAGCACCTGTGGTGTTAGTTTCTGCAGGTGTTGGTATCACACCTATGCAAGCTATTTTAGAGAAGCTTGCGGCTGAAAACTACGATAATAAGGTGCATTATATTCATGCCTGTGAAAATGAGTCACAACATTCATTTGAGCAACGTACGCATAACTTATGTAGTGACAATGGCTGGCACGTTAATACTTGGTATAAAGAATCAGCAATTGATAAACTAAATACACATACTGGTTTTATTAACTTCTCTGAAGTTAATCTACCTCTTGATGATGGTAACTTTTACTTGTGTGGACCGGTAGGTTTCATGCAGTTTGCTAAAACAGACCTAATGAAACTAGGTGTACATGAAGATCGTATTCACTACGAAGTGTTTGGTCCTCACGCTTCATTGTAAATGCAAAGTAAGTTAATAATTTAATGAAGTCGAGCTAGTTAGCTCGGCTTCATCTACTCATTTCTACTATTTAAATGCCGCTAATTCTGCAGAGACACTCCAATTTAGTACCACATACTTTTGTTGTAATTTTTCATCTAATAAAATTTAGCCTATCTAATAATAAAACTGCATTTAAATCTTGATGTTAAGTTATTAATCTCTCTAATACACCTATCACTTTTCTTATTATCTTTCCTAATTTCTAGCTGCTCTAAATTTTCATTTGAAACTCTCTTCGGACAGTTTTAAATCGTTAGCTTGTTTTACTTCACTATTAAATTGTACGTTTTTTGTCTCATTTTTATCTTTATCGGATTTTTTATAAAAAAAAACGGAGGATAGAGAAAGAACATTATAAGAAGTGAAAATACAATGTGAAATCATTACATCATTGCAACATTTGGCTAATGCAGATGTAACATTTTAATAGCAAATTGTTTTATTAAGGAATTATCATGTTTAATCCATCAGATGTACTTCAGCCTTCCTTTATAGAGCGTCCCATGGATGAACTATGGGCACTTATCTCTCCTCTTTATTCTGTCGATGAGTCGACATGGTTAGAAAAACTGCTGCCATTAGCAGAGCCTTCAGATCAAGAAATTAAACAAACTACCGATACTGCCGCTGAATTAATTAAGCGTGTGCGAGCAGATAAAAATGCTATTCAAATGATTGATGCGTTGTTGCTAGAATACAGCTTAGATACCAAAGAAGGCATTTTGCTAATGTGTTTAGCAGAAGCACTGATGCGTATTCCTGATGCTGCGACAGCAGATGCATTAATTCGTGATAAATTATCGGTTGCCGATTGGAAGTCGCATCTTAAAAGTTCAGATTCATTATTTGTCAATGCATCTACTTGGGGATTAATGCTTACCGGAAAAGTTATCTCTTTAGATGCAAAAGATGAAGACAAACCTGCGGGCGTTATTAACCGTTTGGTAAACAAAATGTCTGAGCCAATGATCCGTCAGGCAATGAACCAAGCGATGAAAGTGATGGGGCACCAATTTGTATTGGGGCGAAGCATTGTTGAAGCGATGAAAAATGGCAAGAGTAGCCGTGATAAAGGTTTTACCTACTCATTTGATATGCTTGGTGAAGCAGCACTTACTAAGCAAGATGCTCGGAAATATTTTGAATCTTACAGCAATGCGATCAAAGCGGTTGGTCGTGATGATTATGCTGGTGGTAAAGGTAGTAATTCTAATTCTCAAGATCCTACTATTTCAATCAAACTATCTGCATTACATCCTCGTTATGAAGTTGCCAATGAAGCACGTGTATTAGATGAAATGTATGAGTCTGTATTAATACTACTTAAACAAGCGCGTGAATTAAACGTGGGTGTCACTATCGATGCAGAAGAAGCAGATCGCCTTGAACTGTCAATGAAGCTATTCGCTAAATTATATCAGTCAGATGTGGTGAAAGGTTGGGGACGCTTTGGTTTGGTGGTTCAGGCATATACCAAATGTGCGTTACCGGTGCTTGCTTGGTTAGCTGCGTTAAGTAAACAACAAGGGGATGTGATCCCATTACGCTTAGTTAAAGGGGCTTATTGGGATAGTGAATTAAAATTATCGCAACAAAATGGCTTTAGTAATTACCCTGTATATACGCGCAAAGAAGCAACCGATAGCTCATATTTAGCTTGTGCGCGTTTCTTGTTATCAGATCATTTACAAGGCGTTATATACCCTCAATTTGCAACACACAATGCACATACTGTTTCTGCTATCGTTGCTATGTCTAGCCACAAAGGTTTTGAATTCCAACGCTTACATGGCATGGGTGATGCACTTTATAATCATGCGATGGAGATGCATAACGCCAATGTACGTATTTATGCACCCGTTGGTAGCCACAAAGATTTATTACCTTATTTAGTTAGACGTCTACTTGAAAACGGTGCCAACAGTTCATTTGTTCACCGCTTGGTTGACGCAAATTGTCCTATTGAAACATTAACCACACACCCGGTTGAGATCTTACGTTCTCGTCCTACTCTACATAATGGTTTGATCCCATTACCACCTGAAATCTTTGGTGAAAAACGCATTAACTCAGCAAGTATCAACATTGATATTGAATCGCAGTGGAAACCTTTTAGCAAAGCGGTTCAAGCTTTTTCTAGCTATCAATGGCAAGCAGGGCCGTTAGTTAATGGTAAAACCTTAACAGGTAAAAAACAGCTTATTAGTGCACCTTACGATCGCCGTGAAAGTGTCGGAGAAGTGGCTTTTGCAGATAAGCAGCAAGTGCTTGATGCGATTGAAGTTGCTGCTGCGGCTTTCCCTGCTTGGTCACAAGTCGATGCAGAACAACGTAAACAATGTTTATTACGTCTTTCTGATCTATTAGAAGAGCACACTGCTGAACTAGTTGCACTTTGTCATCGAGAAGCTGGAAAAACCATTCATGACAGCATAGATGAAGTAAGAGAAGCGGTTGATTTTTGTCGTTTCTATGCTGAGCAAGCAAGTTCTGAATTAGCTCAAATAAAAACAGTTAAACATTTTGACGGCAGTAGCAGACAGTTAACTTATCAAGGTCGAGGTGTATTTGCTTGTATTAGCCCTTGGAACTTCCCATTAGCTATTTTCCTTGGGCAAGTAACGGCTGCACTGGCGGTTGGTAATACCGTAGTTGCTAAACCAGCGGAGCAAACCTCACTGATTGCATATCGTGCCACACAATTAATGCTTGAAGCAGGTATTCCTGCTGGCGCTATTCAATTGTTGCCTGGTACTGGTGTTGAAGTTGGCTCACCGTTAACTTCTGATGTTCGCATTGCGGGTGTTGCCTTCACTGGTTCAACCGAAACAGCGCAGCGAATCAATAGAACATTGGCTGCACGCGATTGTGCTCCAGTACCGTTGATTGCTGAAACGGGTGGTCAAAATGCAATGATAGTTGATAGTACTGCATTGCCAGAGCAAGAGTGCGAGATGTTGTACGTTCTGCTTTTGCTTCTGCGGGGCAACGCTGTTCAGCATTGCGTGTTTTGTTTCTCCAAGAAGAGGTTGCAGATCGTATTATTACCTTAATTAAAGGGGCGATGGCTGAGTTGTCTGTAGGGCGTCCTGAATTACATAGTACAGATGTTGGTCCGGTTATCGACTTACAAGCAAAAAGCAAATTACTTACCCATATTGAATCGCTAAAAAATCGCGCGAAATTGGTTGCTCAAGCAGAGTTAAGTGAGTCATGTCAGTTTGGTGATTTTGTTCCGCCAACTGCTTTTGAAATCAGTAATATTAATGTGTTGAGCAATGAAAACTTCGGACCAATTCTACATATTGTACGCTTTAAATCGGGCCAAGTTGATCAAGTTGTAGACCAAATCAACAACACAGGTTTTGGTTTAACACTCGGAGTACATAGCCGTAACGAACGCACCTATTGTGATGTTGACCGACGAGCTCGTGTTGGCAATTGTTATATCAATCGCGATCAAGTTGGTGCAGCTGTCGGTGTACAACCATTTGGTGGGCAAGGTTTATCGGGAACAGGTCCTAAAGCGGGCGGCCCTCGATACTTATATCGTTTTACCCAAGACGTAGTAATTAAAAACACTGTTAGCGAAGAAATAGTTACTAAAGAGCACGTGACTGTCTAATAGCGTTAACTGGGTTTATTGCGTTGCTGTTAGTTAATCACAGCAACGATGATTTGAATTTGCAAGGAATTAAAAATGAAAATATCTATTCAATCCATGGTCGATAAAAGCTTAGACGCATGGGCAAACTGGCAGGATTTAGGGTTTGAAGCTCGTGCTGAAATCATACAAAACTGGGCTAAACAGCTAGATAAAGATGCCCAAGCTATGGTGAATTTTCAGTGTGAAAATGCATTGCAGCAAGTGAGTCAAACCATTGTTATGCCTGGTCCTACTGGTGAAAGTAATGAATTATCTTGTGCAGGCCGAGGTGCATTTGTTATCTCTGCTGAAGAAAGTAGCGATTTAACCGCCATTGCAGGTCAAATTAGTGCCGTATTGGTAACCGGAAATACCGTGTTTATCTGCTTACCAGAAACCAGTAAGTTTTCCGCAATTACCTTGAAAAACCAGCTGCAAACCGCCGGTTGTCCTGAGGGCGTTGTTGAAGCTATTGATTATAAAGAGCTAAATGGTATTATCTCTCATACCTCTGTAGCGGGAATTGCCTATGCAGGTAATGCAGAAAACACCCAAATATTGGCACGAACACTGGCTGCTCGTGATGGATTATTAGCGCAACTCATTGCTGAAACTGATCCTCAGTTATTACCAGTGGTTAGCAGCCCAACCTATGCATTTCGTTTTATCACCGAAAGAACATGTACTATTAATATCACGGCAGTCGGTGGTAACGCCATGCTCTTAGAATTAGGCAGCGGTGAACATTAATTAGCTATCAATAAATGACTTGTTAGTTCAGCTTAGCGAACAAATAAGTCATTTTTTTTAGCGTAAATTTTAGTTGCATTAATCAGTTATTAGAAAGCGAAACGACAGGCTTATTATTTTTAACAAGGACTCGATGAGGATCGACTTATTTATATGTTGTGATTGTCAGTACCTTTGTTCATGGGTAGTATCCGCCACCATTATTTAACAATTCATTTACATTTCAAGGAAGGTTGTATGATCGAAAATAGTTTTGCCATTATAGGCACCTTTATGGTTTACCTAGTAGGTATGCTGGCGATTGGTTACGTAGCTTACAAACGTACATCAAATTCAGCAGATTACTTTTTAGGTGGACGTACTTTAGGCCCATGGCCAGCTGCACTTTCAGCGGGTGCATCAGACATGAGTGGTTGGTTACTATTAGGACTACCAGGCTATGCCTATGCTGCAG
>JBALXF010000122.1:0-7765 GCA_036961085.1 Psychromonas sp. | reverse complement strand
GGCTTATGTCGTTATAATAAAAGTGGTGGTTTTAATGTTCCTTTTGGACGTTATAAAAAACCTTATTTCCCAGAGAAAGAGATAGTTTTTTTTGCAGAAAAAGCTAAAAAAGCGACTTTTACTTGTAAACCCTATCAGAAATTATTTCAGTATTTACGAGATGATGATGTCTTATATTGTGATCCACCTTATGTGCCATTAAGTAAAAGCTCTTCTTTTACAAATTATGCAAGCAGTGGTTTTAGTTTGGATGATCAAGCGAATTTAGCTAAACTTGCTCGTCAGTGTAGATGCAGTGTTTTAGTCAGTAATCACGACACCACCTTAACGCAAGAGTTATATAGAGATGCGGTGTGTGATCAGATAAAAGTATCAAGAACTATTAGCAGTAAGGCATCAACTCGACAACCCGTCGCGGAATTATTTGCTTTATTTTCTGCTCAGTAAAATCAATGAAATAAAAATAGTCTGTAGGCATTTGCTTCGGTAGAATATAGTTTCAATTTATTATATGGAAGCAAACCATGACTGATTATTTAATTGCCCCTTCAATTCTTTCTGCTGATTTTGCTCGTTTAGGTGAAGATGTTGCGCAAGTGCTAAAAGATGGTGCTGACGTTGTCCACTTTGACGTAATGGATAATCACTACGTGCCAAATTTAACAATTGGACCAATGGTTTGTAAGGCCTTAATAGATTACGGCATTACAGCACCAATCGATGTGCATTTAATGGTTAAGCCTGTAGACAGCATGATTGTCGATTTTGCCAAGGCCGGTGCATCAATTATTACCTTTCACCCTGAAGCCTCTGAACATGTCGATCGCTCTTTACAGTTGATAAAAGAACATGGCTGCAAAGCTGGTCTAGTGTTAAACCCTGCAACATCATTAGAAGTATTAACGCATGTTATCGATAAGCTTGACGTTATTCTACTGATGTCAGTAAATCCAGGGTTTGGTGGACAATCATTTATTCCGCATACTCTTGATAAATTAAAAGCAGTTAAAAAATTAATTGCAGCTAGTGGTCGCGATATTCGCTTACAAGTCGATGGCGGTGTTAAAGTTGATAACATCAAAGAGATTGCTGAAGCAGGTGCGGATATGTTTGTTGCGGGATCTGCAATCTTTAATCAAAACGATTATAAAGTAGTGATCGATGAAATGCGTGAGCAACTAGAAAGTGTTAAGGCTTAATAGAGATGCCGACTATTAGCAATATTAAGCTTATCTGTTTTGATTTAGATGGTACCTTAGTCAATAGTGTGCCTGATTTGACACTCGCTTTAAATGCCATGTTAGATGAATTTAATTTAGCTGGTTGCGAAGATAATGACGTTAAAAACTGGGTTGGTAATGGCATCCCTAAAATGGTTGAGCGTGCATTAGATCATGCTGCTAAACATGACGTTGGAAAAACCTATTTTGAGCAAGCTCTTGCTAGTTTTGAAAAGCATTATGAGCACTATTTAAATACGGCTTCAGGTTTATATCCACAGGTTGCAGATACCTTGCAAAAACTTCATAGCAAAGGCTATAAAACGGCTTTAGTGACCAATAAAGCTGAGCAGTTTTTACCTGAACTATTAAAATTCTTTGCCATTGCAGAGTATTTTGACCTATTGCTTGGTGGTGACTCTCTCGCAAAAAATAAGCCTGATCCGATGCAAGTTGATTTTGCCTGTGAGCATTTTTGTGTGACTAAATCAGAAACCATCATGATTGGTGACTCTCGTAACGATATTTTAGCGGGACAAAATGCTAACGTTAAAACCATTGCTCTAACATATGGTTATAACTATGGAGAGCCTATTTCTCTTCTTAATCCAGATTATATTATTAATGAATTTAACGAGTTATTAGATCTGCTATAAACTCAGCGCAAGGAATAAAAATGACTAAACCAATAGTATTAAGCGGCTGCCAACCATCAGGTTCACTGACCATAGGTAACTATATGGGCGCGCTGCGCCAATGGGTTGAGATGCAAGAAACTAGTGACTGCCTATTTATGCTAGTCGATTTACACGCTATTACAGTCCGCCAAGATCCAAAGGCGTTACGTAACGCAATTTATGATGGTTTAGCAATGTACCAAGCGATCGGTCTTGATCCGAAAAAAAGCACCATCTTTCTTCAATCTCAAGTGCCTGAGCATGCAGAATTATCTTGGGTTTTAAACTGTTACACACAAATGGGTGAGTTAAATCGGATGACCCAGTTTAAAGATAAATCACAGAAAAATGTGACTAATATTAATGTGGGTTTATTCAGCTATCCAGTATTAATGGCTGCTGATATATTAATATATGGTCCACAGCGTGTCCCTGTTGGTAGCGATCAAAAGCAACATTTAGAATTAGCACGAGATATTGCGACGCGTTTTAATAATGCCTATGGCGATACCTTTGTGGTACCAGAGCCGGCAATTCCTGAACATGGAGCGCGTATTATGAGCCTTCAGGAGCCGACTAAAAAAATGTCTAAATCTGATGATAATGTGAAGAACTTTATTGGCTTGTTAGAAGATCCAAAAAAGATCATGAAAAAAATAAAAAGTGCAGCGACTGACTCTGATGAGCAAGCACGTATTTATTTTGATCCTGTTGAAAAGCCAGGTGTTTCAAATTTATTAACGTTACTATCATGTTCGACGGGGAAGTCTATCGAAAGTCTGATCCCTGAATATGAAGACAAAATGTATGGTCACTTAAAAAGTGATACTGCGGATGCCGTGGTTAATTTATTAGAGCCAATTCAAGCTCGCTTTAAAGAGTTGCGTGAAGATGAGTCTGCTCTGCGAGAGATTGCACGTGTAGGTGCAGGGAAAGCGCGCGAGAGAGCGGCTGTAACCTTAGCTAAAGTGTATGATAAGGTTGGTTTTTTACCTAAGTAAACAACCTGTTACAGAAATAAAAAAGGCTGAGTTAATTCAGCCTTTTTTATTGGAAAAAATTTAATCTAAATCTATCCTATGCCTTTTCCACTATCTTTTTTATTAATCAATTCAATCATATATCCGTCAGGATCTTTAACAAAAGCAATCACTGTGGTGCCGCCTTTAACTGGCCCAGCTTCACGAGTAATCTCGCCACCCAAGGCCTTTATTTTTGTACAGGTTGCATAAATATCATCAGTTTCGATAGCAATATGTCCATAGGCATTACCCATGTCATATTCACTCGTATCCCAATTGTAAGTAAGCTCCAGAACGGTATTCTCTGATTCATCACCATAACCGAGAAAAGCTAGAGTATATTTGTAGTCTACATTTTCTGATTGACGTAATAACTTCATTTCGAATATTTCAGTATAAAAATGGATCGACTTTTGCAAGTCACCGACACGTAACATTGTATGTAGTAAACGCATTATAAATTCCCTTTGTTTGGATGTTAAGGCTAGGATTATTCAGAAAAAAGATATAAAAAAAGCCACGCAGAGGTGGCTAAGATAAGATCTACTAAGAACTTTTAATAAAGTCCCTTAGTTAAAAACTCAACGGTAGCAGCGATTTCGTCATCACTACAGTCACCACATGTACCTTTAGGTGGCATTGCGTTTAAACCTTCAATTGCATGTTTGACTAGGAGTTCAGGTCCTTGTGCCACACGTGGTTGCCATGCATTAGCATCGCCTTTTATTGGGGCTCCTGCTGCACCTGTACCATGACAAGCAAGACAGTAAGTGTTGTAAATTGCTTCTCCAGTTCTAGGACCCGCAGGCTCATCTGAGTCGCTACTTTGACTGGCTGTTTGAATCTCACCATGTAAATAAACCCCACCGACTGGTGCAATTCGTTCGGCAATTGCAGCTTCAGAAAGGTCTTGAGCAAGACTTGTCATACTGAATAGGCTTAGTGTTAAGCTGATTACTAAGGTAATCGGTTTGATAAAGTACACGGTAAACTCCAATTTTTTTGTGTATGTTAAGACCTTGATTATAACTAGGTTGTTTATAACTACCAATCTCTTTGTAATTATTATTGTTTCCAGTTCACTATTTTTTTTTCTTTACCGCTTAATAATCGACGAATATTACTGCTATGACGTAGAATTATTAATAATGACAACATAATGACGGGTGTCAGATATTCGGGTTTTATAGACGCGACAAAAAATGGAGCAGCAATTGCAGTAACGATTGCTGCAAGTGAAGCATAACCACTGAGGGCAACGGTTACTAACCAAGTTAAAATAAGTAAACCTGTCATATCCATGCCTAAAGGTAATAAAGTACCGAGGCCAGTTGCTACTGCTTTTCCACCTTTAAACTGAAAAAATGGTGGAAAGATATGACCCAGACAAGCTGCGATACCGATTAAACCGATAATAACGGGTGAATAGCCTAGAAAATATGCGAGATAGACAGGAATAGTGCCTTTTAGAATATCAAATAATAATACAGCACTGGCAGCCTGCGGATGATGCAAGCGGAGAATATTAGTAGCGCCAGGGTTTTTAGAACCATGTAGACGCGGATCTGGCCATCCTTTTAGGCGACATAATAATATTGCGCCATTAAGCGCACCAACTAAGTAGGTGATAGCAATAAAGATTAGTGTCGTCAGGATAATCATTTGTATTTTTTCTCTTTGTTTAGGTAAAATACATATCTTCACAATTCAATGCGTTAAGTGAGTTGCGAATACACTGAATAGTACTTGGATTCCCCGTTAAGTGATAGTCATTTAACATGAGCTAATAGGTTTAGAAATGGATATTGTGTTTATTAAGCAACTAGAAGTAATTAGTACAATTGGAGTGTACGACTGGGAGAAATCATTACAACAGAAGCTCTATTTTGATTTAGAAATGGCATTTGATAATAAACCAGCTGCTGCAACTGATGATATTAATCTCGCACTCAATTATTTTAGTGTTTCAGAAGTATTAACTCAGTTTGCTCAAAACAATCAATTTGAGCTTATTGAGACAATGGCAGAGCAAGTCGCTGCGCTAATAATGAAGGAATTTTCAGTGCCTTGGATAAAAGTGACTTTACATAAACCTGGCGCTCTGCCAAAAGCACAGAGTCTTGGAGTGCAAATAGAGCGTGGTAACCGCTAGTGGCACAGGTATTTATTGGTGTTGGCTCGAGTATCAACCGTATGCAAAATGTTCGCTTAGCGATTCAGGCACTGCAAGATGAGTTCGGTATGCTGAGAGTATCAAAGCTATACGAAAGCGAAGCGGTTGGTTTTAGTGGCGGAAATTTTTATAACTTAGTGGTTGAGTTACACACTGAATGTAATACCCAAGCTGTAGTGTCTAAGCTGAAGTTGATTGAAAAGAAGTATGGTCGCCCGGAAAAAACGGTGAAATTTGCACCACGAACCTTGGATTTAGATTTATTACTCTACGGCCAAAAAATTGAAACAGAAATTGATTTACCACGTGCTGAGATATTAAAAAATGCCTTTGTATTGAAACCACTTTCTGAATTAGCTCCAAACTTAAAACACCCTATACTAGATAAAACTTATCAAACCTTATGGCAAGAATACCCACAAAAAAAACAAAAATTGTGGCAGATTGAATTGCTTGAACCCTAATAATATTTATTTTAAGAGAAGATCAATAAATGTCCATACTTGAGATTGTTGTATTAGCCTTGATTCAAGGTTTAACTGAGTTTTTACCCGTGTCGAGTTCGGCACATTTGATTTTGCCATCACAATTATTAAATTGGCCAGACCAAGGTCTCGCCTTTGATGTTTCTGTGCACATTGGCACTTTATTAGCAGTTCTAATCTATTTCAGAGAAGAAGTGTCTAATATGTCAAAGGCTTGGGTTGGCTCTGTTACCCGTAAAGAAAATACCCAGGCTAGTCGCTTAGCATGGTGGATTGTTTGGGCAACTATTCCTGCTGCATTATTTGGTTTTTTTGGTCGTGATTTAATCGAAGCATATTTACGTAGTGGTTACGTGATTGCCGTGACGACCATTATATTTGCTTTATTACTTTGGTGGGCAGATGTTAAAGCGAAGCAACATAAAAACGTTTACCAAACGGGCTTGAAAGGTGCGCTATTTATTGGTTTTGCACAGATGATAGCACTCATTCCTGGTACTTCTCGTTCGGGAATAACGATTACAGCAGGTTTAATGCTAGGTTTAACACGACAAGCTGCAGCTCGATTTTCATTTTTAATGTCGATTCCGATTATTGCTATGGCGGGTGGTTATTTAACATTGAAGCTGATTCTATCAGGCGAGAGTGTAGACTGGATTTCGCTAGTGATGGGTGCCGGTATTTCATTCGTTAGCGCCATTTTATGTATTCATGCATTTTTATTGCTATTGAATAGAGTTGGAATGCTACCGTTTGTTATTTATCGTCTGATCTTAGGTTGTGTTTTATTTTATGTTTTAGCTGCATAAGAAAAAAATAGTTAGTAGGCTAGGGTCTGTTGATCTTTGTAATAGCCTACTAACTTTGGCATCTACATTATTTTTCTGTCTTTTTATTCAAAATTAAAAAACAAGCAGATGAAATCCCAGCAGAAGCAAAAATCATACACATCACCATTATTTGATATCTAGCGGCTATAAATGGTGAAGTGCCGGATAATATTTGCCCGGTCATCATCCCTGGTAATGACACTATACCTACAGCAAATAATGCATTAATATTTGGTATCATTGAAGCTTGAAATGCTATCTTCCTCGCTGTTATATAGTCAACATTCCGATCCAATTCAGCATAAAAACGCTCTGCCGAAAGGCTGACACTATTCATGCTATTGGCAATTATCATTCCAGCAAGCGGGATCATGGTTTGAACGTGATACCAAGGTTGTAAATTTAATACACCTTGCGTAATTACGATTAAAGTAAAGAATGAAGCAATAGTTATAGAAAAAATCGTTGATTTTAATAGTCCTAAGCGTTTTTCTTTGATATTGCCCAACGCTATCCAACTAGAAAAAGCCACCATTACAATCAGCATTAATACAACAATCCACGCCTTAGCACTGTCAAAAATATAAGTTAAAAAATAACCCACCAATAACAACTGTACCAACATGCGAGACAGTGCATATAAGGCAAATTTCCCATTACTGGACCATTTAAATAGAATAATTAAAACCACTACAACCGGGATAAAAGCAATGGCAAGGTTAGTTAACGGGATGATAGTAAGTGAATTATTCATCTCTACTCGGTAAATCTTGTTTGTAGGTGTTAACAGCGACGGTTCGTGCTTGTTGCAGGGCAAGTTTTATTTCTGCGCCACGTATGCCTTTTGCAATAATAACTTGTACATCTACTTTTTGTGCGACGAGAAAAGCTTGCCACACGTAATCAGCACTTGGATAAGGTTTATCTTCAAAACCTGTGCGACCTTTGGCATCAGCAATACAACACCTTAACATTTGTAAAAAACGTTGTGGTTTTCGCCACGCATCACTTTTATCCATTATTTTAATTAAAGTTGACGCTTTGAGTTCGAATGCATTGTGGATAAGAGTGTGATGTTCACTTACCATCAAGGCTAAATCTCGGCATTCATTAGGAACGGTTAGGCGTTTACAAAAAGCTTTTATAACGGGCAATGCAAGCAATCCATGCCCCTTATGGCTTGGCCAATTTTCTTTCGGGGTAAGTGCTTTACCAAGATCATGAACTAAGCAAGCAAAACGAAAAGTAACTTCATCTGAGAGCAAAGCTGATTGTTGTACAACCATTAAAGTGTGGATCCCTGTATCTATTTCTGGATGCCAGCGTTTGGGGGCGGGAACTCCAAATAATGCGTCTAT
>JBALXF010000121.1:0-7802 GCA_036961085.1 Psychromonas sp. | reverse complement strand
AGAAGTTCTTGAAATCTCTATAGTTTGACTGGTGAAATGCAATAACAATCGTCATGCATTCACTCATCGTCATTCTAGAACGTCTTCTACGCTTACGAAGGCCATCAGTTATCAATTGCTGCTCAAAAACAGGTATGAACTTATCGCAAAAATCATCTACATGGCAAAATACAGACACTAAATTATGCATAGGTAATATCTCAGAAATAATAGGCTTATAGATCTGATCGGTAAATGCACTTTTAGTTCAACTTAATTGAATTTTTATCCCGAGCTGAGGTTAACTACCTCTGTTGTTCTGACTTGTATATTTACAGCCTAGTTAACAGCTCAGGTTTATTGCAGGTAAGTGATATTTTGCTAATTTACGGATCTAAAAACAAGGTGGTGAGATCAGGGTTATCCTGTAAAAAATCACGATCAATTTTGTCAATGTGACCATAGCTTTGCCATCCCTCTGATAACAAGGTTGGATCTGTCACATCTCTTGGGTTCCCATTGCCAACAGCATGCACCTTAGTAGCCTTAAATAACTCACTGTTATAAATAACAAAGGCATCTTTTTTATACCCCATTTTGTCTTCAAAATAAATTATTTCGTTACTTTCAATAAAGGACTCTAGAATGCGAGCATCTTCTGAAATTCCTTCATATATTTCAGGTGTTAATAAGCGCGCTAAATTTACCTGCTGTGTATAAACAAAGTTTTTTCTATCCCCTGTTGAGTCATCCCAAGCTATATCTAATGCGACATTACGGATATTTTCTCCGGCATCATAACTGTTATTAAGCCCTGAAATAGACCATTGCATATCAAATACAGTATTACCTGGCTGTTCACTGATCATCTCAGCCCCCGAAAGTGCCGATATACTGGCTATATTTTCAGAAGATAAAACTTCGTTCATTTTTTTATTGGCTAACTCAATCACTTCAGTATGGGCAACATTATCTCGATTCTGCTCAATTATCATTTTCTGTAGCCCTGAAATATTAGCAGCTGCTAGACAGACAATTAACAGTGATATTAAAATTTCGACTAAAGAAAATCCCAGGTTACGACAACTGTTTCGAGTATTAGTAAGCATTAGAAATCCCTCCACGAACCTTCGACAAAGCTGTAACCACTGCCGATAGTAGGAGAACCAAAATCTTCATATAATTGGTTCAATACCGTTTTATCGTAACGCACCGAGAAGTGCTGTTTAGTGCCTTTTGTGTCAGCTTTATCATAACTATCATGGGAGCAATCATATTCGCTTAACATTGCACCATTCACCCTGATCCCCCCCATATCAACACTTGTCATGGTATTGCCTGTTGCATCTGTGCCAGGTAATAAATACAACATGCCCAACACCGCCGCTCCTGTATTGGGTTGGGTAATAAAAGTGCCACCTTCGATGAATACCAACTTAGGGCTTTCAACGGTTCCTATAGTGAAACGTTTATTTTCTGAAAAATCACTTTGATTAGTATCGTTTTGATCAATATCGCAATCCCCCTTTATATAAATAGTGGTGATTGCGGGCTCTATTAACGCTAATTGTTTGGAACAACTTAAGGCGTTATTTAACGTCATATCAACCCTAGCGACTTCCTGATTAGTGGGCTCCGTTAATTGAGCCATTCCATCCTCTTTTGTTACTCCAAAAGTACTTTCAAATAGTGTGCTAGGTGCGCCCATAATTTTCTCTGCATCAAAAAAATCAGCCTTCTCTGAAAGTGTATCCGGCCAATCATGGTGCATTGCATTACCATCTTCATCGAGCACTGGATTATTGTCTGTATCCAACATTGCACTACCAATTTGCAGAAAGTTATTCTCTGCTGCATCACTATTAAATAAAACCGATTGATCAATAACGTCTATACCAAGATCTGATTCAGATCCTGTACACGGCTCAGTAGTAAGCGTTTCATTACCCGGGTTACTGACCAATTGATAAGCAGATAAATTGCCCTTAGATTTACAATTTTGTTTATCTACTCCTTCGCAACCTTCATTAAGGGTGGCGGTTGCATCTAAGTTCATTTTGCCGTTACTGGACATAGGTGCGATGGGGATATTGTATTTTTGTTCATGAAACACCTGCAATGTAATCGTCCGCACAGAGCTGCCATCTACAGAGTTCCCCGTTGAGGTTAATTCAACCTTGTTCCGATCAATTCGAGTGATGTTGACGACATAGAGATTTGTGGAAGGGGTAAACTGATAAGGTAAATCATTCAAAATGGTGGCAGTCGCAGGATCATCGATTTTACTCAGTAGTAGACCGATACCCGATTCTGCATTTACAAATGCTTGCTTATTACGGTAATAGTTAGCAATGATTTTATTATCAATCAGCTGTGTGACAGCCATATTAGTGGTGAATGCTATGCCAGCAATGCTTAATAAAAGCGCACAGGTTAACACTGCAAACCCAGTCTGAGTTTTGAACAACTTCATATTTATACCCCAACATCCATTTAGGGAGTTTAATTATTAAAAGTGTTTTATTAGAGCTGTTGATCTTTCAAGATTGCTTTTGCAACTGTTTGTTGAGTGAGATTCGCTTAGATGACTAGGCCACATCTCATTCGCCGCGATCAAAACGCTTTGATATTGAACAAAATTCAACCGGAAAAGTTCAACAGTCCCTAGGAACAGTTTAGGAAACAGAGGCTAAAAGTAAACGTATTTAACCAATATAGATAACGACTAGCTCGCCAATTTCTGTATGACATTGATCTCATAAACAATTTTACGTGGATTTTTTTTTACATTTTTTTAACAAGCTTTAGCTATCTCACAATTAAAATTGTTACCTTGTTTTAGACTGCCCGCTGAATTATTGAACAAATATTATAAGCCTCAGCTAAAAATTGAATATTTATGTTAATAAACGGAGTTAATAATGAGTGAAAGTCACCTTTACCCAGTATCAGATGATCTTGCAAAAAATAGCCTAATTAATAACGAGCAATACCTAGCAGATTATCAAGAGTCAATTAGCAACCCAGATAAGTTTTGGGGTGAAAAAGGTAAGATCTTAGATTGGATTAAACCTTATACTAAAGTCAAAAATAGCTCTTATGACCCGGGTCATGTCAATATTAAATGGTTTGAAGATGGAGAGCTGAATGTTTCGGCTAACTGTATCGACCGCCATTTAGCGACTCGTGGCGATCAAGTTGCCATTCTATGGGAAGGTGACTCTCCTGATCAAAGTCAAAGCATCACTTATAAAGAATTACATAAACGCGTCTGTCAATTTGCCAATGCATTAAAATCACAAGGTGTGAAAAAAGGCGATGTGGTCTGTTTGTATATGCCGATGACGCCAGAAGCAGCAGTAGCAATGCTTGCTTGTACTCGTATTGGCGCAGTGCACTCGATTGTTTTTGGTGGATTCTCTCCAGATGCCATTGCAGGACGTATTGTAGATAGTAGCGCAAAACTTGTCATCACTGCCGATGAAGGTCGACGTGGTGGACGCACTGTTCCATTGAAAGCGAATGTTGATGAAGCACTTACACGAGATGGTACTGACTGTGTTAAAACTGTCATTGTATTTAATAATACCGGTGGCGAAGTAAGCTGGACTGAAGGTCGTGATTTTGATTGGACTGCACTTTGTGAAAAAGAGTCTATTGAATGTGAACCAGAAGCGATGAACGCGGAAGATCCGCTATTTATTCTTTATACATCCGGTTCAACCGGCACACCAAAAGGCGTACTGCATACAACGGGTGGCTACCTTGTTTATGCAACCATGACATTTAAGTATGTGTTTGATTACCAAGAAGGTGATATTTACTGGTGTACGGCAGATGTAGGCTGGATCACTGGGCATAGTTACTTAGTCTATGGACCACTTGCTAATGGCGCGACAACCCTATTATTTGAAGGCGTGCCAAACTACCCTACAGCTGCACGTATGAGTGAAGTCGTTGATAAACATAATGTTACTATATTATATACAGCCCCAACTGCGATCCGTGCATTGATGGCGCGTGGTGATGAAGCAATTAAGGGAACACATCGCTCTTCATTACGTATTCTAGGCTCGGTAGGTGAGCCAATTAACCCAGAGGCTTGGGAATGGTATTACAATAAAATTGGTGATAAACGCTGCCCTATTGTTGATACTTGGTGGCAGACTGAAACGGGTGGCATCTTAATTACACCGTTACCAGGCGCGACAGATTTAAAACCAGGCTCAGCCACTCGTCCATTCTTTGGTGTGCAACCTGCATTAGTTGATAATGATGGTGCGATTCTAGAAGGTGCGATAGAAGGTAACCTAGTTATTCTTGATAGCTGGCCAGGACAAATGCGTACTCTGTATGGTAATCATGAACGTTTTGAGCAAACTTACTTTTCAACCTTTAGAGGCATGTACTTTACCGGTGATGGTGCGCGTAGAGACGAAGATGGTTACTTTTGGATAACAGGTCGTGTTGATGATGTATTAAATGTTTCGGGTCATCGTATGGGTACCGCTGAAATTGAAAGTGCATTGGTTTCTCACCCTAAAATTGCAGAAGCTGCTGTTGTTGGTGTTCCGCATGAAATCAAAGGCCAAGGCATCTACGCTTATGTAACCTTAAATGCAGGTGAATACTCTTCTCCTGAGTTATATGCTGAAGTTAAACAGTGGGTGCGTAAAGAGATTGGGGCTATTGCAACACCTGATATTCTGCATTGGGCTGAAGGACTACCAAAAACCCGTTCTGGAAAAATTATGCGTCGTATATTACGTAAGATTGCGACTGGTGAGAGTGATTCATTAGGTGACACTTCAACATTGGCCGATCCAAGTGTTGTTGACCAATTGATTAAAGAAAATCAAGAAATTAATTAAGCGTCTTTTAACATTTAGAAAAACCAAGGCTAGCCAGAATAGCTAACTGTAGATAGACTTCCAAAACATCGTTTTTGGGAGTCTTTTTTTATGTCGCAACAATTAAAAATATTAGTGTTAAATGGACCTAACTTAAATTTATTAGGTAAACGTGAACCAGAAGTTTATGGTCGTAAAACCCTTGCCGAGATCATGCAAGATTTACACATTGCAGCTGTGCTTGAAAATGTTGAATTAACCCACCTGCAATCGAATCGAGAATATGAAATTGTAGAAAAAATCCATGATTCTATGGGTGTCATCGATTTCATTATTATCAACCCAGCAGCCTTTACTCATACTAGTGTTGCTATTCGTGATGCATTATTAGGGGTGAATATCCCTTTTATCGAAGTTCATTTATCTAATGTGCATGCCCGAGAGAGCTTTCGCCATCATTCGTATTTATCCGATGTTGCTAAAGGGGTTATTTGTGGCTTAGGGGCAAGCGGTTATTCTTTTGCTCTACAAAGTGCAATTGCACAACTGTCACAAGATTAATTTGCTTATACTCTGTGGTTGCTTTGACCACGGAGTATTTTATAAAAAACAACAACCACGAAGAAAGACCTAATTAAAATTTAACCTTCGTTTTCATCATGCCTTCGTGGTTAATTGCTTTAGAGTTTGCAAACTATCAAAGATATTTCATAGTTTGATGAGCGAATTGAACGACAGTTCAGGTTTATTTGGGGGCGCGGGGTTTAGCCCGCTTGGGTTTGTCGTAGACAACAGGTGGACTAAAAAGAGGATGCGCAGAGCTTATCCGCTCATGATACTAAACTGTCGTTCAATTCGCTCCACGCCCCACAAGTAATTTCCACTAAGTCGCTGCGCGACACAGAAACCATTAAGAAAGGATTAACAAAAAAGAAGGGATATTTATTATTTCTTTGCCTTCATCTCTTCGTAGTTAAATATCTTTGAATTTACAAATCATCAAGAAAGCCCCAATCAAATTGGAATAATCGACGGTTCCGCTGTATTCTTGCGCCATTATACCGACAAAGGCGAATATCATGGCTTGGATACAATTAAAATTAAACGCGACTGCTAAAAATGCAGAAGATATTGGTGAACTACTGATGAGTGGTGGTGCATTATCTGCCACTTTTACTGATTCACATGACGTGCCTATTTTCGAACCTGCTCCAGGTGAAACTAGACTATGGGGTGATACTGATATTACCGGTCTTTATGAAGCAGATACCGATATGAAACCTATCGTAGAAGCACTGCGTAAGAGCCCACTTATCAATGATGATTTCAGTTACAAAATTGAACAGCTGGAAGATAAAGATTGGGAACGTGAATGGATGGATAACTTCCACCCAATGAAGTTTGGTGAACGTTTATGGATTTGCCCTAGTTGGAAACCAGTTCCCGATGAGAATGCTGTTAACGTGATGCTTGATCCTGGCCTTGCATTTGGTACCGGCACTCACCCAACTACGGCATTATGTTTAGCTTGGTTAGATGGTCAAGACTTACAAGATAAAGTAATTATCGATTTTGGTTGTGGCTCAGGTATTTTAGCAATAGCAGCGCTTAAGCTTGGCGCAAAACGCGTAATTGGTATTGATATCGACCCACAAGCAATTACAGCGAGTCGTGATAACGCACAACGTAATAACGTCTCTGATCAACTTGAATTATACCTTCCAGAAGATGCACCTGAAGGGATTTTAGCAGATGTATTGGTTGCTAATATTCTTGCTGGACCACTTCGTGAACTGTCTACACACATTGAAGTTTTAGTCAAAAATGGCGGTGCTCTAGCATTATCTGGCATCTTAGAGCCGCAAGCAGCGGAGTTAATCGAGGTCTATGGACAATGGTTTGAGATGGATTCAGCTGTAATTAAAGAAGAATGGGCAAGACTTTCTGGTGTAAAACACGCCTAAAAAAACTATTTATGCTTAATTTAAAGGGTTAACAATAAAATTTATTTTCCTTTAAATAGGTTAAAAGGCTTGCGAAATGCGCTGTGTAAAACCACAAATAAAGCATTGTAGCAAGCCTTTATCGTATAAAATGCATAAACAATGATCAGTAACAAGCCCATTTTATCAAAAAAGCGAGTTGAAATAGATAAAACTTAAAATCGTTTAGTTTGCAAGCAAAATAATTGCAAAATGCTTAATTATTCGCCTTTATTATGCTTGCAAAAATGCGTACACTACGCGACCTTAACTTAAAGAGATTGCTTATTTTATGCGCATTGGGCAACATCAATTAGATAACAATATAATTTTAGCACCTATGGCAGGAGTTACAGATCGCCCCTTCCGAGAGCTATGCAGGCAACAAGGTGCAGGGCTTGCCGTGTCTGAGATGTTATCGTCTAATCCCCGTGTGTGGAATAGTAGGAAGTCTAAGTTAAGGATGGACTATCATGATGAATCTGGCATTAGATCGGTGCAAATTGCAGGCTCTGAGCCTTTAGCAATGGCGACAGCTGCGCAGTTAAGCGTGCAGCAAGGCGCTCAGATCGTAGATATTAATATGGGTTGCCCAGCTAAAAAAGTGAATAAGAAAAAGGCCGGATCAGCATTATTACCTCACCCTGAACTTGTGCAAGCAATTTTAGAAAGTGTTGTTGATGCAGTAGATGTCCCGGTTACTTTAAAAATTCGCACAGGTTGGGATCCAGAAAGTAGAAACGGTCTTGAAATCGCACAAATAGCAGAACAATCAGGTATCCAAGCATTAGCCGTACATGGTCGCACTAGGCAGTGTCTTTATAACGGATTTGCCGAGTACGATACGATAAAAAAAATTAAACAAAATGTTAGTATTCCTGTGATTGCTAATGGTGATATTACATCTGTAGAGAAAGCCAAATTTGTGCTCGATTACACAGGTGCAGACGCCATTATGATTGGTCGAGGAGCACAAGGTGCACCTTGGATT
>JBALXF010000120.1:0-7811 GCA_036961085.1 Psychromonas sp. | reverse complement strand
TATTTACAGTTGAAGCAAATTCAACCACAGGCCAAACGTCAAGCAATACCGCGGATGTCAATCCAGCGGATACCGATACCAATCAAGGTTTAATCTTAACGGTCACGCCAGTGGTAGCAGACTTTATCGAAGGTTCAACATCAACCGGTGATACGGTAGCAACCAGTGAGGCGACTGATCCCGATGGCGGCGACATTGTTTACAGCATTGATGATGAAACCAACTATCAAATTAACCCAACAACGGGTGAAGTGACGCTGACGGATGCGGGCGCGACTATTGTCAATGGTGGTGGTGTTCTACCAGTATTTACAGTTGAAGCAAATTCAACCACAGGCCAAACGTCAAGCAATACCGCGGATGTCAATCCAGCGGATACCGATGGCAATGAGGCACCAGTACTCAGTATCGACAGTATTTATAACTTTATTGAAGATGATGGTGTATTGGTGGGGAATGTGGTGGCAACCTTTAGTACTAGTGATGTTGAAAATGATAGCCTAACCATTACTTTAAGTGATACCACTAATTATATCCTAGGAACTGGTGTTAATGACGGAAAGGTTTTGTTAACCGAAAATGGTTTAGCTTTAGTTAATGCGGGTACAGACTTACCTGCGTTTACTCTGATTGCCAACGATGGCAAAACGGACAGTAATACCGGTAATGTGGATCCATCGGTAACCCCTGTGGATGATCCAACAATTACCTCTGCAGATGTAAATAATGTCAATGAAGATACTACCTTAACGGTTGACGTGGCCAAAGGTGTATTAAGTAATGATTTCGATGCAGATGATACGCTAACAATTCTGAGTTTTGAGATTGCAGGGAATTCTCATGCGGTAGGAAGTACAGTCAGCCTAACTGAAGGCGAGTTTACATTAAATATAGATGGTTCTTACCAATTTATCCCAGCGACCAACTATTCAGGTGATGTTCCTGTTATTACTTACACAACGAATACAGATGTAACTAGTAGTCTTACTATCACAGTTACCCCCGTTGCAGATGCTATAGCACCCGAAACAATCAGCATTGTTATTGGTGAAGAAATTCCTTATACAGTTACAGGAGATGGGGCTACCGTTATTGATGGTAACCACATGACACTTGCTGATGGAACGGAAGTCATCGCAAGTGGTGAGATAAACTTAAGTAATGGTCTAGGGATTGGTGTTGATGGCAATACAGGTAGTGAAGATGCTAATCGTATTGATGTCGGTGAAACTTTAGAATTTACTTTTCCTGTGAATATGCAGGGTATGTTGTTAGGGGTAAAAAACAGCGCTGATGATATCATTTCAATTACCAGTGAAAATATAGATGTAGATATCTCTGCCTCTAATATGATAATGGTATCCGGAACACTTGGTGGAGGAAAGTTTTCTGACACCTCCTCTGTTATGATGACAGTGTATGGCCTCGATGAAGATGGTGAATCTGTCGAAATTATTGTTTCATCGTCTAGTTTTACACTTAATGCTGATGGTGTTTATGAATGGGGTTTATCTTATGATGCATCTAAATTAATTTCGATAGACAGTGTCGATCTCACTTGGCTAATTGATGGCAGTATTATTAGTAATGGTGGTGGGGAAATTGCCTTATATGTAGATGCTGACATGGAAAATATGATATTTTCTAATGCTGGAGACTCTGGTAAAAATGGGGCGAATGGTTATCAAATTGATAATATTTCTTTTGCGGTTGGTGATCAAACAAGCCATACCTATCCTGTAGATATAAGCGCAGTGCTTACTGATGCAGATAATAGTGAAAGTTTTACAGATATATATTTAAGTGGTTTTCCAACGGGTTCGACAATGTCTGTTGTAGATGCTGACGGCATAGAAACACAAATAATTCCAACGCAAAATGCAAATGGTGATGATGTTTTCACACTCGATACCGCTTTGTTGGGCAATGGAAATATTAGTGACAAAATATTCCTGACTACACCCGATCCTTTAGAAACTGATTTCTCCCCTACCATAGCGGTTACAACTACGGATTCATACACTGACGGAAATGGCGACGTAGTTACCGATTCAGCATATACAATCTTAGGTGGTTCGGATAGTTCATCCTTCACGGGCAGTGATGGAAACGATTATATCGATGGTGGCTTGGGTGATGATACTTTGATTGGTGGCCTAGGTGACGATTTATTAATTGGCGGCTCTGGTTTGGATACCTTTGTTTGGTTGGAAAGTGATAATGGTATTGATCACATACAAGATTTCAATAAATTAGAGGATACCATTGATCTAAGCGATCTTCTCCATATTGAAGCGGGTGATAATTTGAATTATTTCTTAGATTTTGACTCTGATGGCACAGATACCGTTATCTCGATACGTGCAGATGGAGTTGGTAGTGAAATAACGCAGACAATAGTACTTGATGGGGTTAATTTGGTCGGTGACGATGTCGTTATCATCAATGACTTATTTGAGGAAGATAACTCAGGGCCGCTAATTATTAGCGATGATTCAAGTGTTAATGAAAGCGTTATTATTGCTACTGTTCCAGAAGATGCTATATAGGCTCTGTTTAATCAGCATTTTGTGAACAACACTGCAACTTGCTGGTTTTTCTTTTGATCTAATTAGGTTAAGTTAAATTACGATATTTCAAGTGCTTACATCATATTTTTTTGATGTAAGTTATTTGAATCGGTTCTATTTTTTATTCTTTAAGAGAAGTTTTATTGATGCAAGCATCAGCAGCACAGCAACATTGGACTATTAATGCAAACCAACGCATTAATGAAGATCCATTACTTGATAGTTTAGTGCTTCTTAGTGAACACTTCGGTAACCCTTGTTCAGCGGAAGCCCTCTCAGCCGGTTTACCGATCAGCAATGAATTTCTTTCTCCTGAATTATTACCACAAGCAGCGATGAGAGCAGGTTTAAGTGCCAAATTATCGCGTAAAAGTTTGAATAATATTCCCGAAATGCTATTACCTTGTATTTTACTGCTTAAAGATAAAAAAGCGTGTATTTTGCAATCGTTAGATATTAAAGCGAATAAAGCAATTGTTACTTTGCCTGAAACAGGCGGTGAGTCACAAATGACAATTGAGGAATTGGAATCTGTTTATGTCGGCTACCTTTTTTTAATAAAACAGAAATACCATGTTGATCGAGACTTCGATGTACATATTGGTGATAGCAAAAAACATTGGTTATGGCAAAACATAGCAGAGTCTGCATCCATCTACCGAGATGTTATTATTGCTTCCATTTTAATCAATATTTTCGCGTTAGTTTCTCCTTTATTAGTAATGAATGTTTACGATAAAGTGGTTCCTAATCTCGCCTTTGAAACCTTGTGGGTATTAGCAATTGGTGGCGGACTTGCTTATTTGTTTGATCTTATTTTAAAACAGTTACGAAGTTACTTGATTGATATGGCAGGTAAAAAAATTGATATACAAGTTTCTTCAAAATTATTTGCAAAAATCATTGGTATTCCGCTAGAAAAACGTTCACCCAGCGTTGGAGGCATGGCAAGGCAACTAGGGGAATTTGATAATGTGCGTGAATTTTTATCCTCTGCAACCATTACGGCATTGGTTGATCTCCCTTTCTCTATTTTATTTGTTTTTATTATTTACTTAGTCGCGGGTGATTTAGCGGTATTCTCTATTGTGGCGAGTGTAATAATTATAGGTTATGCACTAATTAAACAACCTAAATTACGTGCTGCAATAGAAGAGAGTAATAAATTTTCAGGGCTACGTCATGGTCACCTAATTGAAAGTCTGTCTTCGCTTGAATCGATAAAGGCTAATGGCGCAGAAGGCGTTGTACAAAGTGCTTGGCAACAGATGTTAGGTCATACTTCTAATTGGCAATTAAAAAGCAAAATGATCACTAACTCAGTGACTAATGTAGCAAGTTTTATCGTTCAATTTACAGTGATTGCGGTGATTGTGCTTGGTGTTTACCGTGTATCTGAAGGGCTTATTTCTATGGGGGGAATAATTGCAGCGGTAATGTTATCAAGCCGAGCGATCGGACCGATGGCGAAAGTTGCAGCATTAATGACCCGTTATAACCAAACCGTGAGTTCATTACGTCAACTTAATGGGATTATGGAGCAAGAAGGTGAATTTGAGAATAAAGGACAACTTGCAAGTCGTGCTAAATTAAATGGCTCGATCGTGTTAGAGCATGTCAGTTTCAACTACCCTGATATCGAAAAACCTGCTTTATACCCAATATCACTCAAAGTTAAGCCAGGTGAAAAAATTGCTATTATTGGGCGTAATGGCTCAGGGAAAAGCAGCTTAGCGAAAGTGCTACTGGGATTATTTCAACCATCTCAGGGTAGCATTCGATATGATGGTTTACATCAAGGGCAGATTCACCCAAGCGATCTACGCAGGAATTTTGGTTACTTACCTCAAGACATCGTACTTTTTCACGGTTCAATCAAAGATAATATTCTATTTGGTACTAGGCAGGTAACTGAATATCAACTGATTCGTGCCGTACAATTATCCGGTGTTAGCTTGTTCACTGATATGGAATCGCAAGGTTTAGACTTGCAAGTTGGCGAAGGCGGCAAGTCTTTGTCTCGTGGTCAGCGACAAGCAGTTGCTCTTGCGCGTGCTATTTTAAATGAACCGAGAATTTTATTGCTTGATGAGCCAACCGCTAGTTTAGATGCGCGCGCTGAAAAAGTATTTATCCAATCCATGTTGAAAACTGTACAAGATAGAACGCTATTTCTGATCACTCATAAAATGCATCTGTTGCAATTAGTTGATCGCATTATTGTTCTCGATAAAGGACGTTTAGTCGCCGATGGTGGCAAAGAAACCATTCTCAAACAGCTTAAAAGTGGTTTGTTGGGTGGGGGAGCAAAGAATGAAAATATCTAAGCAAGACTTAGAGATGGCCGATGATGTTTATGGGGCTATTTTAACCCAAACGCCTAGTGTGCATCGTTTAACAATTTGGTCCTTAGCTGCTTTGTTTGTGTGTTTTTTTACTTGGGCTTATTTTGCTGAACTGGATCGTGTAACCCGAGGGCAAGGCAAAGTTATTCCTTCTTCGCAAGTACAAATCATTCAAAGTCTTGATGGTGGTATTTTACAAGAACTCTATGTACAAGAAGGGATGAGCGTCCAAAAAGGTCAGCCTTTAGCAAGAATTGACGATACACGTTTTCGTTCTGATATGGCGCAGCAAACAAAAGAGGTAGATGAATTACGCGCAGATATCATTCGTTTACGCACCGAGCTAAGCAGTATATTGTTTGCAGATGTAGCCGATTGGCAGTTACAAATAAATATCACAAAAGAGGAATTAAAGTTCCCTGAAGATCTTAAGCTTAATAACATTGAAGTAGTTTCTCGGCAGCAAGATGAGTATAACATTCGCTTAAATAACTTAGAAAACCAAGTCGCTATTCAAGCTTTAACCATTAAGCAACGCAATCAAGAAATGAAAGAGATTGATGCGAAAATAGAGACGCTAAGAGTGAGTCTTAAACTTGCTGATCGAGAGTTAAAATTAACCCGCCCCTTAGCGCTTAAAAAAATAGTACCTGAAGTTGAATTATTAAAATTACAACGTAATGTCAATGATATTCGTGGTGAGTTAAATGCATTGCGATTAGTGAAACCTAAACTTCAATCAGCCTATGAAGAAGCTATTTTAAAACGTCGCGAGATAGTCCTTAATTACCGTACTGAAGCTCGAGCTGATCTCAATGAGCTGCAATATGATTTTGCAAAAATTACCGAAGCACAAGTTGGTGTCAAAGATAAAGTGAGCAAAGCCTTAATAACATCACCCGTTGTAGGCACAATCAAAACGGTGCATATCACGACGTTAGGCGGTGTTATACAGCCTGGAGAAGTGTTATTAGAAATTGTACCAACAGAAGATAAGTTATTGATTGAAGCAAAAATAATTCCTAAGGATATTGCATTTATTCATCTAGGTTTACCGGCTAGGGTGAAAGTGACCGCTTACGACTTTACCCGATATGGTGGACTTGAGGGCGTTGTTGAACATATCAGTGCAGATACAACGCAAGATGAAGAGGGCAATAGTTTCTATATCATAAGAGTCAGAACCAATGAATCAACTATGAGCAGTAAAGACAATCAACAAATGCCTATCTTGCCGGGTATGATGACCTCAGTTGATGTAATGATTAGTAAAAGAACCGTCCTTGAATATATGTTAAATCCTATTTTACGCGCACAAGAAAGGGCATTAAGAGAGTATTAGCTAAGTGGCCATTTAGTTATAACAGGGAGATATATACAGTGGATGTAACAGTGTTAATGTGCTTGGAGTGTTGCGTATTTCGGCACATTAAATTTACTTTAAAATCTTCTGACGAATATAGGTAATGGCTGCTTTTATTGCTAGAAAGCGTCTTTATTTATTCACCTGTCTGTTATTTCTATCTATCAGTTTTTATGCTCAATCAGATACTCTTTTAAACGAAAAAAAAGTGATAGCTGCTCTGCAAAAGCATTATGGGGAACGTGCAGTAAAAAGAGGAAAAGCTTGGCTGGAAATTATATCAAGCAGCCAGCAACAAACAGATTTAGAAAAGTTAGCCAAGGTAAATCAGTTTTTTAATTTATTGCATTTTGTTGATGATAGCGATATTTGGGGGGATAAAAATTATTGGGCAACTCCTATTGAGTTTATTGGCGCAAATGCAGGGGATTGTGAAGATTTTGCAATAGCAAAATATTTTACCTTATTAGAGATGGGCATAGAAGATAGCAAAATGCGTCTTACTATGGTTAAAGCTTTGAAACTAAATCAATATCATATGGTGCTGTCTTATTACGATAAGCCCAGTTCTATCCCTCTGATTCTTGACAATATAGATGGTGAAATTAAGTTGGCAGATAGCCGACCTGATCTTTTCCCTATTTATAGTTTTAATGGTAAACAACTTTGGTTAAACAAAGAAAAAGGACAAGGTGTTGTTTCGGGAGCATCTGATCGTATTACACGTTGGAAACATTTAAATCAGCGTATGGGAATATCTCAATTGAGAAAATCAATACTGAGCATGGAGTAACAAAGAAATGACCCTGTTTAACCAAATAAATTCATTATTATTTGCGATGTTTTTGCTGGTGATATCCAGTTTGCTGTACTTTCAGTTTACTGAAACGAAATCATTTATGGCTAATCAAATGGAATCGGATCTTAATAACGCCAGTACTTCATTAAGTTTAATGCTAAAACCTCATTTGGAAACGGGTGATGTGGCGACTGTGGACACCTTAATTAATGTTGTTTTTGAAGGTGGATTTTATAAAAAAGTAGAACTCACTTGGGTTGCGAATCAACAGCAACAAGAATGGATAAATCCAGTTAAGGTAGAGGGTGTACCACAATGGTTTATTGATCTTAATTTATTCAAAGGGCAGGTAACAGAGACCACTATATCTTCTGGCTGGTTACAGCTTGCGACTTTAAAAATCGAATCGAATCCTGCCATAGGTTATTACGAGTTATGGCGGATAATGAACAATACGTTATTATTATTATCGGTTATTTTTCTAGCGGCAATTGCGTTATTACAATTCCGTTTAAAAGCAATTCTTAAGCCTTTAAACGATGTGGCAGGGCATGCTCAAAAAATTGCACAAAGAGACTTTAGCTCGGATATAGCTTTGCCTAAAACCAAAGAATTAGCAAAGGTAGTGGTGGCGGTGAATTCGATGTCTACCCAATTAAAACAAGTATTCAATACCCTTGATGACGAAGTTCATTTTTTAAAGAATGAAAAACTATTAGATTCGGTTTCACAAC
>JBALXF010000011.1:248-18014 GCA_036961085.1 Psychromonas sp. | reverse complement strand
CACAAGAATTAATGACAGTGCAGTCGTCTCATCAGCTCTTAATTTTTTAAGCGCTTGATCTTGTTGCTCTGCTTGCAAGTTAATTATAATAAAATCAGTGGGTTCAGTGTTTTGTGAAAGTGCTTGAATATCATCAAAGAGTAAGAAGTGAGGGTGCCAATCTAATTGGTTATAGCTACCAACCCAAGCAAGTTGCGGTGAAAAAATTTCGTTAACTGGATGCTCTGCAATACTCATCACTTCCTCCCTATCTATATGAAAAACCCAATAACACGTATTGGGTTTAATGAATTCCTTTCATATAAATATTAGCAGAGATTATTAATCTTCGTATATATTATCGTAGACAAAGTTAGTCGCTTCAATAAACCCAGGAACGCTACCACAATCAAAACGTTTACCTTTAAATTTATAAGCTAATACACAGCCTTTTTTAGCCTGAGTTAATAATGCATCTGTAATTTGAATTTCACCATTTTTACCTGGAGGCGTATTTTCAATAATGTCAAAAATATCCGGGGTAAGTATGTAACGGCCTATAATAGCTAAATTACTTGGTGCAGTGCCTGGCTCAGGTTTTTCGACCATATCATCAACGCGGAAAAGATCATCTTTGATAGCTTCCCCTTTGATGACACCGTACTTATGAATCTCATCTTCAGGTACTTCTTCAACTGCAATAATTGAACAACGGAACTGGTTATACAATGCAACCATCTGTTTTAAAACGCCATCATTTTCATTTACGCATAGATCATCTGCAAGAACCACTGCAAAAGGTTCATCACCGATTAACTCTTTGCCAATTAAAATAGCGTGGCCTAGGCCTTTCATCTCTCGTTGACGAATAAAAGTAAACTTAGCGCGATCCATAATTGCGCGAATATCATTTAATTTTTCTTCTTTTGGCGAACCACTGATTTCACGTTCTAATTCATAATTAAGATCAAAATGATCCATTAATGAATGTTTGCCTCGACCCGTTACAATACACATACCCGTTATTCCAGCGTCTAATGCTTCATCAACACCAAATTCTATTAACGGTTTGTTTACTATAGGCATCATCTCTTTAGGCATTGATTTAGTTGCGGGTAAGAAGCGCGTTCCGTAACCAGCAGCTGGGAATAAACATTTTTTTATCATGGGATTCCTTTCCTTTTAGGATAGATGGGATAGATGTTTTAAAGCATAGCAAAATATGCTTTAAAACATAGAGTTAATTAATCAATATATTATTTACGCGTACGTGTTTTAGGGTTATTACGACGACGATCACCGGTTTTTTTATGTTGAGTGTGTTTTTTAACCGCGCGACGAATACGTGCCTGAGTATTTCTTACTTTACCCGTATCAACACGCACTTTAGTTTCAGTTTCTTTTGGCATATCCACTAATTTACGTAAGTAGTTAACTTCTTTTAGATTAAGTTCCTGCCAACCACCTTGCGGTAACTGATTATTTAACATGATATTACCGTAACGAACGCGCATTAAACGGCTTACTTGCACACCTTGGCTTTCCCATAAACGGCGTACTTCACGAGTACGACCTTCGGTTAATACAACATGGAACCAACGATTAATGCCTTCACCACCAGATTCTTTAATCGCTAAAAATTTTGCTTCACCGTCATCCAGTTTTACGCCCATACGTAAGCGATTAAGCATGGCTTCGTCAACATCACCAAATACTCGTACCGCATACTCACGTTCTACTTCATTACTCGGATGCATCATTTTATTGGCGAATTCACCATCCGTAGTAAACAGTAATAAACCTGATGTATTAATATCTAGACGACCGATAGAAATCCAACGCGCACCTTGCAAGCGTGGTAAACGTTCAAAAACCGTCTTACGACCTTCTTCATCACTACGTGTACAGATTTCACCTTCAGGTTTGTTATATGCCAAAATACGACAAACAGTCGCTTCTTCGGTTACATATTTAACGACACGACCATCAACACGAATAACTTGATCTTCAGCCACACGCTCACCAAGACCAACGACTTTACCATCAAGACTGACACGCCCTTCTTGAATAACCGTTTCCATCTTACGACGAGAACCAAGACCTGCTCGCGCTAATACTTTTTGTAATTTTTCACTCATTTTATATTCCTTTGGGTAATTCTCATTATGCCAATACAAACACTGCAATATCTTCAATCCGATAAATAATTACGCCGTTTGCAAACTTTTTACTACTTTTACTCGTTGCTATGCTTTCTAAGAGTAGCTTAGCAACGAACTAAATTTATATATCTATTATTGGAAAGGAGATAAATCTCCCGCCCCTTCACGGCTAATAACCACATCATCATCAGAAAAATCAATGACACTTGTTGGTGATTCACCTAAATATCCACCATTTAAGATAAGATCAACTTGATTCTCTAATTGGTCTCGAATATCTTCAGGGTCAAATTCTGTACTTTCTTTGCCTGGCAAAATTAAGCTCGTTGTCATTAACGGCTCTTCTAGCTCAGCTAATAATGCTAATGCAATCGCATTATCTGGGATACGAATACCAATAGTACGTTTACTTGGATTCATTAAACGTTTCGGTAAATCTTTAGTCGACTTAAAAATAAAGGTATAAGCACCTGGAGTGTTATTTTTAAGAGCACGATACGCTTGATTATCAACTCGCGCATATTTAGCAATTTCAGATAAATCTCGGCATACTAAAGTAAAGTTATGTTTTTTACTAATATCGCGAATCTGACATATTTTTTCTAAACCACGTTTATTATCGATAGTACAACCCAGTGCATACCCCGAATCTGTTGGGTATATAATCACACCACCATTTTTTAAAATTTCAACAGCTTGTTTCATTAATCGTATTTGCGGATTTTCTGGGTGTACGTAAAAAAATTGACTCATTGTTTGATTTCTTCTTTTTCAGATAATAATAAATAACTTGGCCAATCAGCCCAGATAGGCTGTGCGATTTCAGGCAAATGTAATGCCTTACCTAAATCTCGCCAACGACCGACAAAATGAAAGTCACTACCCTGAGACGCAAGTAATTGATACTCATTGCTCCACATGGCCAGTTGTAAACGCATTTGTGGAGATTGCTGCCCCATCGCGACTTCCATTGCATCGCCTTTATACTGTTTAAATTCAGTAAATAAACGACGCATCCATTTATTCGATAAATCATAATGATTGGGGTGAGCTAATATTGCTTGCCCGCCCGCTTCATGTATAACCGCTATTGCTATATCAATATCAACCCAGTTATGTGGCACATAACCCGTATTTCCACGGCTTAAATACTTATCAAATACCTTTTGAAACGTTGGAGCAACACCCCTTTCCACTAAGTGCCTTGCAAAATGAGCACGTGTAATAGCACCATCACCCGCTAACAGTTTCGCACCTTCATAGACCCCAGGTATTTTCGCTTTAGCTAAACGCTTACCCATTTCAATCGCGCGATCTTCACGCTTTTGTTTTTGTAATTCAATTAACTCAGTCAATGAAGCATGTTCAGGGTCAATATTAACGCCGACCACGTGGATTTCATGATTCAACCAATTAGTGGTTATTTCAATACCGTTAATCAAAGTTAACTTTAACTGTTTTTCTTCGATTAATTGTCGTGCTTCTGCTAAGCCATCAATACTGTCATGGTCAGTAATCGCTAACATATGAACTTGACGGTTTTCAGCACGTTCAACTAACTCTCTTGGCGTTAGTTGTCCATCGGAGGCAGTGGTGTGTGAATGAAGATCAATTAACATTAAATTCCAGTAATTTTATATAAGATAAGGGTAAGCACCATCAACAGCACACATTTAATATACAGTCATTTCCAATTTTACAAGCGCGAACTGTCTAAAAAAGTTAATCGAGTAAGTGTTATCAACGCATAGTCTGAGAGGGACAACAAATTAATGTTAATATCCTAAAAATCATCTTGACATTAAAACAATAATCGCAAAAAATGGTTATCTAAATTTATGGGATGCATAATATATGATTTTAAAAACAATTTCTCTTAAAGATTCTTGGTGGCACTCATTCTCTTAAGCGAGCAATGAGGTTTTTTTATATCTGTAGATTTCCCAAAAACCAAATTATAAAGCTCGCAATATGCGGGCTTTTTTTGTATTTGGGCATTAGTAAAATTTGAGAACAATAATGAAGATAATAAATATCATCCTTGAACGGTGTTGGCGTAACTAACTAGAGCAATAAATAAACCGCCAACACATTGAATTTAAAAGGATAGAAAATGAACACAAATCACCCAATTGGTGTTTTAAAAAACATCACTACAGAATGTAACTATATCAATGACTCATTGGGCTTATTTCAAATAATAAGCAAAAACAGTGATGATCACCTTTTATTTGATTCTGCCGAAATTGAAAGTAAAGCCCATCTTAAAAGCTTAATGCTTGTCGATGCTTGCTTAAAAATTACCTGTAATGGACTTCAGGTAACCCTAGATGCGTTAACCGATAATGGTAAAGACTTATTAACATTCATTACTCCAAATTTTTCAACTGAATTAATGAGCTTACATACGCCTAAAAAATTAATACTGACATTCCCTAAATCTGATACTAGCGGTGATGAAGAACAGCGTTTAAAATCATTATCTCCGGTCGATGCACTACGTTTTCTTGTCGACAATATTAAAAAACAATCAAATCATGAACAGGCTTTATTTTTAGGTGGTGTCTTTGCCTATGATTTTATTGCTACTTTTGAAGACTTAATGGATGTACCCGATAGCGACAATATATGTCCTGATTTTATGTTTTATGTTGCTGAAACCTTACTTATACAAGACCATCAGACACAGAAATCCGAGCTTATTACTAGTGTTTTTGGCGGCTTACATTCAGAGGAGACCAAGCAAAGACTTAATAAACGCCGAAGTGAAATTAAGCAGTATTGTACTGATTTTACTACGCCAGAAAATGTGCTTGTCCCTTTGCACGGCAAGGTCAGTACCGATGTGTCAGATCAAGATTACTGCCAGACGGTTAAAGATCTTAAAAAACACATTATAAAAGGTGATATTTTCCAAGTTGTTCCGTCTCGCAGTTTCTCACTGTCTTGCCCTAACCCGATAGCCGCATACGCAAAGCTAAAAGAAACTAATCCAAGCCCTTATATGTTTTATTTAAAGGCGCCTGATTTTATTTTATTTGGCGCTTCCCCTGAAAGTGCAATTAAATATACACAAACGACAAAAGATGTAGAGATATACCCCATTGCAGGTACACGCCGACGTGGCTTCAACCCTGATGGTTCTATTAATAAAGATTTAGATGGTCGTTTAGAATTAGAATTACGTTTAGATCATAAAGAAACCTCTGAGCATCTAATGTTGGTAGATTTAGCGCGTAATGATGTTGCTCGCATTAGTGAGCCAGGTACTCGGCATGTTGCTGATTTACTGAAAGTGGATCGCTATAGTCATGTGATGCATTTAGTGTCGCGTGTTATTGGTAAACTGCGCAGTGATTTAGATGCGCTGCATGCATATCAGGCTTGTATGAATATGGGCACCTTAGTAGGAGCCCCAAAAATTAGTGCTTCGCAGCTGGTCCGTAAAGTAGAAAAAAAACGTCGTGGTAGTTACGGCGGTGCAGTGGGTTATATTAATGGCAATGGCGATATGGATACTTGTATTGTGATCCGTTCTGCCTTTGTAAAAGATGGCATTGCACAAGCACAGGCTGGAGCAGGCGTTGTTTACGACTCAATACCTCAAGCTGAAGCCGATGAAACACGCAGCAAAGCAGCCGCGGTTTTAAACGCAATCGCCTTGGCACACGGCACTACCCTTGCCGAAGTATCTAAAACAGCAACTGCCGGAGAATAACAAGATAATGAATACACAAAAACCAACTCTATTTTTTCTCGATAATTTTGATTCATTCACTTATAACTTAGTCGATCAATTTAAAGCATTGGGTTACCCAGTTAAGATATATAGAAATAGCTTAGCTGCAGAGCAAGTAAAAGCGCATATTGATGCCTGTGAAACTGAAGCCGTTTTAATTCTTTCTCCCGGTCCTGGTACACCTAGCGATGCTGGTTGTATGATTGAATTAATCGGCTTATGTAAGGGCCAAATTGCGATCATCGGTATTTGTTTAGGACATCAAGCCTTAATTGAACAATACGGCGGTATCATTGGCCAAGCTGAACAAGTTATGCATGGTAAGTCATCATTGATAGAACATTGTGGTGATCGTATGTTTAGCGGCTTACAACAACCACTCTCGGTTGCACGTTATCACTCATTAATTGGCACAACTATCCCAGAGTCACTAGAAGTTGTTGCTCAAATTAATGGTATCTGCATGGCTATTTACAACCAAGAAGATAGGGTGATCGGTTTTCAATTCCACCCCGAATCTATTTTAACCTGTGAAGGTGCGCAGTTATTAGAAACTAGCTTAAACCTTGTTACGGAGAACATTTAAATGAGCGATTCCAATATTCATCAAATTTTAGAGCAACTGTATCGTGGCGAATCACTATCGAGTGAACAGAGCCAAGCCTTTTTTGAACAAGTTGTACAAGGTGAAATTGATCCGATCATATTGTCATCTGCATTAACGGCATTAAAAATAAAAGGTGAAACACCACAAGAGATTGCTGGTGCGGCTAACGCGCTGCTGGCACAAGCTAAGGCTTTCCCTCGTCCAGATTATGATTTTACCGATATAGTGGGCACCGGTGGAGATGGTCTAGGGACTATCAATATTTCGACTGCAAGCGCTTTTGTTGCTGCAGCTTGTGGATTAAAAGTATGTAAACACGGTAACCGTAGTGTATCAAGCAAATCAGGCTCATCAGATTTACTTGATGCATTTGGTGTCAACCTGAATATGTCACCTGAAGTTGCTCGCCAATGTTTAGATGATCTAAACGTCTGTTTTATATTTGCACCACAATATCATGCAGGTATGCGTTTTGCCGCACCGGTTCGCGCTGCACTTAAAACTCGCTCTATCTTTAATGTATTAGGTCCATTAGTAAACCCTGCGCGCCCTCAGTTCGAATTAATGGGTGTATACGCAGCAGAGCTGTTGAGACCGATTGCCGAAGTTCATAAACAGCTAGGAATGAAGCATGTGATGGTCGTTTATGGCAGTGGCTTAGATGAAGTTGCACTGCACGGTGAAACCCAAGTTGCCGAATTAATCGATGGTGAGATAAAAGAATATACCTTAACACCCGCTGATTTTGGTGTTGAAAGTTACCCTGTAGAGTCAATCTTTGGTGGTGATGCACAACAGAATAAAGTAATAATTGAGAAAATATTAGAAGGTAAAGGCACAGATGCGCAACAAGCCGCTGTGGCGATTAATGTATCAGCATTACTAGTGTTAAATGGTAAAGTCGATAATTTTAAAGATGGTACTCAGCAAGCACTACAAATGATGCAAAGCGGTAAACCATTACAACTAGTAAAAGCCCTTGCGGAGCAAAGCAATGCTAAATGATGAAAGCCTACAAGACACTATTCTTGGGAAAATTGTAGATGATAAAATTGAATGGGTGAAGGCTCGTAAACAACAACAGCCATTAATTAGCTTTAAAGACCAACTTAACGAGAGTGATCGCAATTTTTACCAAGCACTGGATCAACCTGAAAGTGTTTTTATTTTAGAGTGTAAAAAGGCGTCCCCCTCTAAAGGCTTAATTCGTGAAGAGTTTGACTTAGACCTTATTGCTAGTACCTACAAAAATTATGCGAGTGCTATCTCTGTTTTAACCGACGAAAAATATTTTCAAGGTGATTTTGACTATGTCACTCAAGTACGTGAGCAAGTTACTCAACCTGTTATCTGTAAAGACTTTATTGTTGATCCCTACCAAATATACCTAGCACGCCACTATAAAGCAGATGCAATATTACTGATGCTTTCAGTGTTAGATGATGATGCATACCAAGCTTACCGAGACACTGCCCATAGTTTACAAATGGGCGTGTTAACGGAAGTCAGTAATGAACAGGAATTAGTTAGGGCAATTGCCTTAAATGCCAAGGTAATTGGTATAAATAACCGTAACCTACGTGATCTAAGCATCGACTTAGACCGTACTAAAGTATTAGCAGCTAGAATTCCAGCAGATCGCATTGTGATTTCTGAATCAGGTATTTACAGTCATGCTCAAGTAAAAGATCTAAGTCAACACGCAAATGGATTTTTAGTCGGTAGTTCAATCATGAGCCAAGACAATATTGACCAAGCATGTAGAAAATTAATTTTAGGTGATAACAAGGTCTGTGGTCTAACACACCCCAAAGCAGCTGCTGATGTTTACCAGGCAGGCGCAGTATACGGTGGTCTTATTTTTGTTGATGCATCACCGCGCTTTGTTGATTTAGAAGAAGCTCGTTTGGTTATGCAAGGTGCACCGTTATTATACGTCGGTGTATTCCAAAATGAAGATCCTGAACTGATTGCTTATACCGCGAAACAATTAGGCTTAAGCGCAGTGCAACTGCATGGAGATGAAACGCCTAAATATATTAAAAATTTACGCGCACAGTTGCCTAAAAAATGTCAAATATGGAAAGCTCATGGGGTAAGTGAAAATTTACCTGAATTTGAAAAATTTAACGTAGACAAACACCTACTTGATACACGTTTAGGAAATAAAACAGGTGGTACAGGCGTTGCATTTAATTGGTCATTATTAAACGACTTGAGTACTGATAGTAAAAGTAAAATTATCCTAGCAGGTGGTTTAACGCCAGAGAATGCAAATCAAGCATGCTTAATTGGTTGTGCTGGTCTAGATTTTAACTCTGGTGTTGAATCGGCTGTCGGTAAAAAAGATGCCAATAAATTAAATGCAGCATTTGCAGAAATTAGAAATTACCTACAACGTTCAGCATAAACCTAAACACTGGCATTATTTTTCTACCGGGGCTAAATATACTGAATGCCCCACTTGCCATCGCTTTTAACGACTGACATTTTAAATTAATGACGGGATAATCCAGTCTTTAGATATTAAAAGTTTTATAAAATGGAAAAATTAAATCCGTACTTTGGTCAATTTTTTCATTGGACATGCTATGTATGTCCCGCTAGCTATAACGTTTAATAGCTACCATTCAAAATTAATGACGGAGAAATTACCGTCTTTAGATATTAAAAGGTTTCATAAAATGGAAAAATTAAATCCGTACTTTGGTCAATTTGGCGGAATGTACGTACCACAGATTCTTGTTCCTGCTTTAAAGCAGTTAGAGGCTGAATTTGTAAAAGCACAAACCGATCCAGAGTTTATTGCTGAATTTTCAGAGTTATTAACTGAATACGCAGGTCGTCCAACACCATTAACTTTATGTCGTAACCTAACGAAAGGTAAAAAAACCAAACTTTACTTAAAACGTGAAGATCTATTACATGGTGGTGCGCACAAAACTAACCAAGTATTAGGCCAAGCACTGCTTGCGAAACGCATGGGTAAAAAAGAGATCATTGCCGAAACTGGTGCTGGGCAACATGGCGTTGCAACAGCATTGGCTTGCGCCTTGTTAGGTCTGAAATGTAAAGTTTATATGGGCGCAGTTGACTGTGAACGTCAAAAACCTAATGTATTTAGAATGCGTTTGATGGGTGCAGAAGTTATTCCGGTAACATCTGGATCTGCTACATTAAAAGATGCATGTAACGAGGCATTGCGTGACTGGGCTGGTAGTTATGAGACTGCACATTATTTATTAGGTACAGCTGCAGGGCCTCACCCTTTCCCGACTATCGTACGCGAATTCCAAAAAATAATTGGTGAAGAAGCTAAACAACAAGTACTTAAAAAAGAAGGTATCTTACCTGATAAAGTGATTGCATGTGTAGGTGGCGGATCTAATGCAATCGGCATGTTTACAGATTTCATTGATGATCCAAGTGTAGAGTTAATTGGCGTAGAGCCCGGTGGTCATGGCGTAGAAACAGGCAAACATGGTTGCCCTATTTCATATGGTTCTAAAGGTATTTTCTTTGGCATGCATTCATTAATGATGCAAGATAAACATGGCCAAGTTAAAGAGTCTTATTCCATTTCGGCAGGACTGGACTTTCCATCTGTTGGCCCACAACATGCACACCTAGCAGAAACAGGCCGAGCACAATATGTTAATGCCACCGATGACGAAGCTCTAGCAGCCTTCCAAGCACTTTCAATGGGTGAAGGTATTATTCCTGCTCTTGAATCTGCACATGCTCTGGCATATGCATTAAAAATAATTGAACAAGATGATAAAGAACAGATCATCATTGTTAACTTATCAGGTCGTGGAGATAAAGATATCTTTACCGTTGCTGAGATTTTTGAAGAAAGAGGAATGATCTAATGAGTAATCGTTACCAAGCTTTATTTAACCGCCTGGAGACAGAAAACCAAGGCGCATTTGTTCCTTTTGTTACTCTTTCAGATCCTAATCGAGAACTATCTTTTAAAATAATTGATACCCTAGTCAACGCTGGTGCTGATGCGCTAGAGTTAGGTATTCCTTTTTCTGATCCTGTTGCTGATGGGATAGTAATTCAAGATGCCTCGACACGTGCTTTAGAATCAGGGGCGACGCCAAATAGCTGTTTAGAAATTATTGCAAAAGTTCGTGAAAAACACCCTACCGTGCCAATCGGTTTATTATTGTATGTCAATATTGTTTATAGTAATGGCATTGAAAATTTTTATGAACGTTGTGCAAAAGCCGGAGTCGATTCTATATTGATAGCCGATGTACCACTTGAAGAAAGTGCTCCTTATCGAGCGGCGGCTAAAAAGTACTCTCTCCAGCAAATCTTTATTGCACCGCCTAATGGTGACCAAGAGACGTTACAAAAAGTTGCTGAATATGGACAAGGCTATACCTATTTATTAAGCCGAGCGGGCGTTACAGGCGCTGATGCTAAAGCAGGTATGCCCATTGAACATATGTTAGAAACGCTCAATAAACATAATGCGCCGCCTTCTTTGCTTGGTTTTGGTATATCTAAACCCGCACAAGTAAAAGAAGCAATAAAATCAGGTGCTGCAGGTGCAATTTCGGGTTCAGCAGTAGTGAAAATAATTGAAAAAAATCAACATGAACCACAGCTATTACTGAGTGAGATGCATAAGTTTATTGCAAAAATGAAAGCAGCTACATTGAAATAAACAGTGTCTTAATCAATCAAATAACGGCTCTATTGCTTATAAAATGATATGCGTTAATTTAGTTTACCTAACTCGAGGTCTTGATAGAGGAATATATGAAGCAATTTTTTGAATTTATCCCACTGATTATGTTTTTTGTAGTCTATAAAATGGTTGATATTTATGCAGCAACTGGCGCATTAATGGTTACCATGGGATTGATGCTTTGTTTTAATTATTTCAAAAATGGCAAACTAGAAAAAATGCACCTCATCACTTTTGCAATGGTTTTAGTATTTGGCGCTTTAACCTTAATACTCAGAGACGATGCCTTTATTAAGTGGAAGGTAACAGCCGTTTATGCTTTATTTAGTGTTGCCTTATTAGTTAGCCAGTATATTTATAAAAAACCCGTTATTAAGCAAATGCTCGCGAGAGAGTTAAAGCTGCCGGATCAGATTTGGAACAATCTAAACCTGGCATGGGCAGTATTTTTTACTCTTTTAGCAGTAGTAAACGTTTATGTTGCATTTAATCTGTCACAGGAAATATGGGTAAATTTTAAGGTATTTGGACTATTAATCGTTACCCTTATATTCACCGTATTAAGTGGTTTGTATGTCTATAAATATTTACCTGATCCTAGCGAAAAAAAAGCAGCATCTAAAAATAAACCAGAGGAATAACAATGTTATATGTTATCTATTCACACGATGTAGAAAATAGTTTACCACTGCGCACTGAAGCTCGTCCTGCACATGTCGCTCGCCTACAAGAGTTAGATGCACAAGGCCGTTTGTTTGTAGCAGGACCTTTACCAGCGATAGATAGTGAAGATCCGGGTGAGGCAGGATTTACTGGGTCGACAGTTATTGCAGAATTCGCATCTTTGAAAGAAGCACAAATATGGGCTGATACAGACCCATATGTTGCTGCAGGCGTTTATGCCAAGGTTATTGTGAAACCCTTCAAAAAAGTGCTACCGGCATAAGTATTACTTAATCGCTGCATATAACTAAAAAGGGACTGAATACTTAATCTTGTATTCAGTCCCTTTTTGTTTTTTTATTTGATCTTGTTAGATCTAAATATTAATTAGAATGCAGCATGCTATTTAATTCAACAGCACTTTTGTTAGCTAAACATTCAATTTGTCCCGTTACTGAGTTACGGCGGAAAAGTAAATCATCTTTATTGGCAAGATCACGTGCTTTAGCAAGACCAGCATCTTTACCTTCATTATCCAGCATCTTAATTTTAGAGCCTGCAGTAACATATAAACCAGATTCAATGGTACAGCGATTACCAAGCGGAATACCTAAACCAGCATTCGCACCTAATAGGCTGTTTTCACCAATAGCAATGACCATTTTACCACCGCCACTTAATGTCCCCATGATTGAAGCACCACCACCAATGTCACTACCATCACCAACCATCACGCCTGCTGAAATTCGACCTTCAACCATGCTCACGCCAGTCGTACCGGCATTGAAATTAATAAAGCCTTCATGCATAACCGTTGTACCATTACCGACATGCGCACCCAAGCGAACACGTGAAGTATCGGCAATACGCACACCACTAGGTACAACGTAATCAACCATTTTGGGAAACTTATCGACACAATCTACAGTGATCATTTCACCATTTAAACGAGCTTCAATTTGACGTTCAGCTAATTCAGGTAGATCAATTGCGCCTTTATTTGTCCAAGCAATATTATGTAACACACCAAAGATACCATCTAACACTAAACCATGTGGTTTCACTAAACGATGTGAGATAAGTTGTAACTTAAGGTAGCCTTCAGCAACTGTTTTAGGTGCTTCATCTGTCGCTAAAATAACTAGCACTAGTGGCTGTGAAGATGTCGCAGCCGCAGTCGCAAAATCAGCATTAGCAGTCTCATCTGCACCGTTAAATGCAGCGGCTAATAGCTCTGCTACTTCAGCTGTCACTTCAATAACTTGGTTGCCTTGCTCATATCCCGCAATCGCACCAACAACAGCAACAAGATCATCATTTGGATTGAGAATTGGATTAGGGAAAAAAGCTTCGATAATTTTCTGGTCGCGGTTCTTTGTTGCGCTACCAAAAGCAAGTGCAAAAGTTGACATCAATTTACTCCGTTAATAAAAAATCTAATGATTAATTTTCATTAAATCACAATATAGACAGAGATCACAGAGCTTAACTAGATAAATTTTCTAAGGATTTAACTTTTCTTTAACGTGGTTGATTTATTTTTTTTGATATATGAAAAGGTTTTTTTGAGCAAAAAAGGAATGATGAAAAACAGTAATTCTAATAATAAACTGGAAGCTAACGCAACGACTAGACCTACACTAATAGCATCTTTATTCAGTACAATTTCAGCTTGATAAGCCCTTTTAGTTTCATTAAATAATGGACTGTTTAATTGCTGACTTAAAAAAAATAAACGGTGAGTAAGAGAACTATCTAAGGCCTCTTTTTGTGCTTGTAGATAAACAAAGCGTTCACGTAAATCATTAATGATCACCGCTTCATCTCGAAACACTTGCTCTTCACTATTCTTATGTTTATTTATTAATGCCTGCAAATCTTCAGAAAAATACAAATTGGCCAGTTCTTGATACTTTTCGAGGTGATGCAGGGCTTCAATATAATGGCCGTCTAACCTAATTTCATATTGCTGTAAAAAATTAGGTAATTGCAGCCCCAATAACAACGTTAACGCAAACACTATCTTTAAGCTGTAACGTTGTATTAGGGCTAACAACATTTATTTAAAGCCTCGTATTTTACGAAGGGTTTCATAGGCACGTTGAATATCTTGCGCTTTTTCCTTGGCAAGGTTCATCATCTCTTCAGGTAGACCTTTAGAAGCTAATTTGTCAGGATGATTCTGGCTCATCAACTTGCGGTAAGCACGTTTAATTTCTTTATCGGATGCGCTTTCATCAATCCCAAGTACTTTGTAAGAGTCTTCTTCTGTCGCTTGTTGTTGCTGTTGCTGTTGTCCTTGGTGAAAGTGCTGTTGACCTTCGATCATTTGTAATAAACGATCTAACTCAAACTGAGAAAAACCTAAATGCTTTGCGATAGCAGATAAAATTTCTTTTTCTTTACTGTGCAACTCACCATCTGAATAAGCGACTTGCACTTGAATCCCCAAAAACATTTGTAGAACATTTCTATCACCACGTACCATTTGGGTAAAAGTGCTCAGTGTTTCTTCCAATGAAAAGTCTGCTTCTTTGCCTTGCGAAAAAGAAGCTTGAGCATTCTGCCTAGCCTCCCCTTGCAAACGCATTTGATCCATTATTGCATTAGCGACTTGAATATCAGTTTGTGTCACCTGACCTTTCGCTTTTGCCAAATGCCCCATAACTGAAAATGTACTATTAAAAAATATTTTCTGTCTTTCATGACTACTAGCTGCACCACCAAATATTCCATTTTGAATATTAAAATTTGCACCTATTGCACGATCAAATCGATGCCCTAGCCATATCCCCAATAACATGCCAAAAATATTGCCAAACATGAAGCCGAAAAATCCGCCAAGTAGTTTTCCCCAAATACGCATATTTTTTAAATACCTTGTTTAATAAAATAGTAAAAATCAATAATTTAATCATTTTGACTAACTATTGGCTATTTTGCCAATTTTTTACCCAAAAGACTGCACTTTAGCATATTTATATCGATCAAAGATTGGAGCTCTGTGGAGTTTGCTCTATTATAGCTAGCTGTAGTTAAATTTTTATTTCAGCTTAGCGTTTTTAGTTCCTAAGCAACATTTGTGAGTTATTGATGTCCAAATTATTCCCTATCCTTTTGATTACATTTCCATTTTCGTTAGCAACTGCTGATGCAATTACACCCGCAGGTGACGAAGGTGATAATGATGCAGCCCCAATTAATCCCATATCTAATAGCAATTCAATACAAGAGAATCATAAACGCAGTAAAGATCTTTTTTTAGCGCAATGTTATTGGGCAGTTCCACCGATTACTCCGGATACAAATACACTTCCGGATGAACAACTTCCGGTCAATATCGAAGCCCGAGGAGTAACCGGTTTTTCCGGTAAATTCACTTATCAAGATGATGTGTTATTAACTCAAGGTAATAAAACCCTTACAGCAGATCAGTTAAATTATTATATCGAAGAAGAAAGGGCCACAGCCGAAGGAAAGGTTCATTTTGTCAATGGCGACCTCACCTTAGATGCAGAAAAAATGGAAGCCTGGTTGGCTTTAGACGAAACGTCTATTTATGAAACACAATATCAGTTTCATGGTCAATCGGGGCGAGGTGATTCCACTAAGATTTATGATAATGGCAAAGACCTCTATACGTTAACTGATACGAGTTATACCGCCTGTCCCCCCCAAGATACCACTTGGTCAATTGATGCATCAACTTTATACATAGATAATGAAACTGAGGTTGGCACTGCCTATAACGCCATACTAAAAATTAAAGATGTTCCTGTATTTTATACGCCATATTTTAGTTATCCGCTAACAGATAAGCGTAAAACAGGCATGTTATTTCCTACTTTTGAAATATCTAGCACCAATGGTTTTACCTATCAACAACCGGTGTACATAAACATTGCCCCCAATATGGACGCAACAATCACACCAACCTATATGCAAGAGCGGGGAACGCTTCTTGCTGCCGAATATCGTTATTTATTAGATGCTGGCACCGGTAAAGCACAGGTTGAGTATCTACGTGATGATAAAATTCGAGATGATACTCGTTATTTAGTGCATTGGGATCATAGTGCGAGTTTTGCACAAAACTGGCGATTCAGTGCCGACTACAATAAAGTCAGTGATGATTTCTATTTTAGTGATATTGATACCGACTATGGTACACGAAGCGATAACCAATTATTACAAACGGCAAAACTGAGCTATGTGGAAAGCAACTGGAATGGTGAACTTGAGGTTCGTGACTTTCAAATTCTAGGTAGTGGTGATACACCGCATAAAGTATTACCTAAAGTTGCCTTTAGCGCTTATCAACCATTAGACTGGAAAAGCTTACAATTTGACTTGTATTCTGAAGTAACTCGATTTGGACACGATGATGACAATGTCTATACGGGAACACGTGTGCATGTTGAGCCAAAACTTTCACTGCCTCTATATTATGAGTCTATTTTCATCAATACCGAATTAAAGTATATGCTGAGTTTGTATGAGCAGGATATACCTGAAGGACAGGCCGTTTACTCTGATTTAGAGTCAAGTGTGACAAGACATTTACCCTCTTTTAAAGTCAATGCAGGTATTAATTTAGAGCGTGATTTTTCATTTTTTGACAGTGACTATCGACAAACACTGGTGCCACAAGTTCAATACTTGTATGTCCCTTATCAGGACCAATCTGATATTGGTATTTATGATACCACCACAATGCAAATCGATTATTATGGTTTATTTCGTGATAACCGTTACTCAGGTTATGATCGCATAGCCGACGCGAATCAAATTACCTTAGGGTTCTCAAGTGGTATATTAAATGACCAAGGCCAAGAGAAAATGCGTTTTGCTATTGGTCAAAACTACTATTTAACCAATTCAAGAACTGAAATCCCATTATATGTTGACGATAGTTCAGATATTACTACGACCTCCGATAGGTCTTATCTTATTGGTGCTTTCGATGTGAATTTTGAAAATGATTATTTTTTCAAAATGGGGTTAGAATGGGATTATGAAACCAATGTAATTGTTCGAGGTAACTCAACATTTGAAAAACGTTGGTCTTACAATACATTTGCGCAAGTTAATTATCGCTATATTGCACTCTCTGAAGAAGATACAAATTTAGCCAATCGAGTTAACCAACTCGGCACAAAAGTCAATTGGGCTATTGATGACCAATGGTTAACTTTTGCTAGCTATTATTATGACATTGAATATAAAAACACCTATGAAAGCATTATTGGTATTCAATATCAATCTTGTTGCTGGGCTCTTGGTTTGACTTATGACCATCATATGTTGCCATATTACGGCTCAATCGATAGCCTTGGGGACGACTATGAAACAGAGCAGAGTATTTCAGTTACTTTTGAACTAATGGGTTTAGGTGGCGTCGGATTTAAATCAAGCGAGCAAGGTTTATTCGATTATGGCCGCCCTTTTTACTTAAAATAATGGACAAGAAATGAAAATAACAAAAATTTTGCTGTTACCTGTACTTTTCAGCACATTACTATCTAGCCAGGTATCGGCGGAACGACAATCAATCGATCAGATTGAAGCAGTAGTTAACCAAGAGGTCATTTTAAGTAGTGATCTTAATCGTATGCATTTAGAAATTGAAAATCGCTATCAGGAAAGTGGACAAACCCTACCTTCAGATAACGCCTTAAACAAACAAATTCTTGATAAGCTGATTACCGACCGCTTACAACTGCAAGCAGCTGAACGTATGGGGCTGTATATTAAAGATGCGCAAGTAGATCAAGCAATACAACAACTCGCTGAAGATAAGCAGTTATCGTTACAGGAATTTCAAACAAGCATTGAACAGCAAGGCTTGAACTTTACTGCACTTAAAGACAGTGTTAGGGATGAAATAACGATCAATGAAATTCGTCAAATT
>JBALXF010000011.1:0-238 GCA_036961085.1 Psychromonas sp. | reverse complement strand
ATTCAAGTTCGCCGCCGCGTTAATATTTCAGATCAAGAAGTCGACACAATGATCGAGCGAATTAATCAAGAAGGACAAAAAACCACTCGATTTAACTTTGTACATATCCTGCTTAAAATAGATAAAAATGCTCGAATTGAAGATCAAAAGCGTACTCAAAAGCTAGCTAATGATATTGTTAATAAAATTAATCGAGGCGAAGATGCAAGTGATTTAGCAATTGCCCATTCTCAAGGCC
>JBALXF010000119.1:0-7856 GCA_036961085.1 Psychromonas sp. | reverse complement strand
GGATCCAACTAAAATACCAGAACAAGGCGCAACATGAGATAATGGTTATTCCCTTTTCGATTGTTGTAACGTAGGACGGGTGTTTTAGCTGAAGCCCCGAAGGGCAGGACAACTTGCAGCAATCTGCGTTGTTATAAAATCTCTATGTAGAATAACTATACTTCAATTTTATGCCTAACATCTCGCCGCAATTTGTCTTGCTGACTTTGCATTTCGAAGTATCATGGGTATATACATCTACGCTATTAAAGCACTCATTTATTTGGTCTAACAGAAACATTTGATAACAGACTCAGTTAATAAAAGGATATTGATACCTTGTTCAAACATAAATTATCAGGGGTCATTTTTGACCTAGACAATACTTTAGTGACATCATCAATTGACTTTACCCAAATAAGATCGTCTTTGGGCTGCCCAAAAGAAGTTGATATCTTGGATCACGTTGCCTCTTTACCCATTGAACTTCAGCCTCAAGCTAATAAAATGATAATCGAACACGAAATGCAGGATGCACATAGTGCTAAAAAATTTGGAGGGACTGATCAGTTACTCGCTTTGCTCGCTGATCTAGCAATACCTTGTGCAATTGTCACACGTAATTGTCGACAAGCAGCAGCAATTAAAGTTGATAACAATGGCATTGATATCCCTTTATTGTTAACAAGAGAGGATCATAAAGCGAAACCCGCACCCGATGCTTTATTGTATTTAGCTGAGCATTGGCAAAAGCCACCTGAGCATCTTTTGTATGTCGGTGATTATTTATATGACATACAGGCTGCAATTAATGCTAATACTATGTCCTGCTTAGTCACTTACGGAAAAACATTAGACTACGAATATTTAGCTAATTTAGTGGTTAAAGATTTAAATGAACTACACCAAACTATTTGCTTAGCTTTTAAATGATACGTACATAATAATCAGTTTGTTATAACCTTCCCTATTTAAAATGCCATTTTTACGACTCCCTAAAACGGTAAACTCATCAAATTAAAAGTAAGCGTCAATAACTTACTTTTATAGATTTAATAGCTGTATGTAAATAAATTAAAAATTAATGCTAAAGGTAATAATACACACTAGTAAATTAGTGTCGTTTACGGCATATTCTACTGCGTATTTTTTTTAACCTAGGAATGAACCACTTTGCCTATTATTAATCGCTTATTTAAGCTCATATTATTGTTAATCGTTATAACAGCACCAATGTCCACTCAAGCACACCCGCATTCATGGGTTGATATGCATACGACAGTGCAAGGTGAAAATCAACAGATCACTGGTTTACGAATGAGCTGGACCTTTGATGCAATGACAACCGCTTATATGCTTGACGGCGAAGATATGTCTGAGCAGAATAAACAGCAAACACTCGATGCGGTAACTCAAGAAGTAATGGAGAACTTGTACCATGAGCACTACTTTACCTATTTCTACAATGATGATGAGCCGATTAAATACAAGCGTGCGATTGATGCAACTACCACACAAGAAAAAAGTCGAATTACACTGCACTTTACATTACCACTTTCAAAGCCTTTGAATATAGATTCACAGGATTTACGTTTGTTGGTTTTTGAACCAAGTTATTACATTGATATGAGCTGGAAACAAAACAGTGATATCGCCCTTTCTGACCAGCTATCCAAAATCTGTAGCTTTGATTTAATTGAGCCAAATCCTAGTCAGCAACAAATTGAACATGCAATATCGTTACCGGAAGATGCTAACCCAGATAACGCACTAGGGCAGGCATTTTCACAAAGTATTAGCATTAATTGCCTACACAATCAGATTAAATCTTTTCAGGTTAAATCGTAAATGAAAAACACCCATTTTTATCAATTTATCATTCTGCTTTTTATTGGCACAATAACAATACTTGCCTATCAACTTTATATTGCTTGGCCGAGTCTGTTGCTGAAAAGTATCCGCTGGCAAGGTGAAATTAATAATCAACTCAGTGATTTATTATATCTAGCCAAAGAAAACATAGCACAAGCTGCGTTCGCACTTAGCAGCTTAAGTTTTACCTATGGTGTATTGCACTCACTCGGGCCTGGTCACGGAAAAGTAATAGTGACCACCTACCTTGCTACTCACCCAAGTAAAGTAAAAATGAGTTTATTGCTCACTGTACTCGCTTCTTTGATGCAAGCCTTAGTCGCAATTGTAATTGTATCGTTATTGGTGTTTGTTTTTAACTTCTCAATGCGCGAAGTAAATGCCAAAGTAGAGGTGCTAATTAGCTTTAGTTTTATCTGTTTAATGCTGTTAGGTAGTTATATTATTTATCGCGCACTGGTGCAGATAATTAGCCAGATAAAACAAAATAAAACAGCAAGCGCTTCAACAGTCAGCTTTACTGCTTTTAAACCTACAACGTCGAAACCGTCATCACTTATCAAGCAAGGAACGGCAGAACACTTGCATTCAGCTGACTGTGGTTGCGGACATCAGCATGTTGTTGATCCCAACACGCTTAATAATGCATCTAGTGTTAACCAATATATTGCGGTCATTTTTAGTATTGGAATTCGCCCTTGCACAGGGGCAATTATGGTTTTACTGTTTGCCAATATGCTCGAAATGTATTGGTTAGGAGTTGTCAGTGCGTTGTTAATGGCGGTGGGTACGGCATGCACTATTTCAACAATTGCGTTATTGACGGTTGCTGGTAAAAAAATAATCTACCGTTATTTAACTACGAAGACTGCAAAACAAAAACTCAACTTTTCTAGCCTATTATTACAATCAGTTGGTGGTGCACTATTATTGATTACCGGATTATTAATGTTTAGTGGGCAAAGTGTGTCTATGTCGCCTATTTTGTAAGAAAGTTACACGAAAATTCTACTTCGTCAATTATCTGCCACCAGCGACATTAATAAAAGTACCCGTCACATAAGAAGCTTGGTCAGATAATAACCAAGCAATAGCAGTTGCAACTTCGCTTGGCTCTCCACCTCTTTGTAAAGGGATGTTAGGGCTGAGCCTTTGCACGCGATTAGGCTCTCCCCCATCGGCATGCATTTCAGTATCAATAAAACCGGGACGAACGCCATTAACTCGAATACCATCAGCAGCTAGCTCAATAGATAATCCCTTAGTTAATGTATCCATTGCTCCTTTAGATGCCGCATAATCGATGTATTCGTGGGGCGAACCGGTTTTTGCTGCTAGTGAAGAGACATTCACAATAGCCCCACCCTTTTGCATTCTTTTAACTGCTTCTCGGCAGCATAAAAAACAACTAGTTAAATTCGTAGAGATAACTTTATTGAAACGCGTTAGGGTTAAATCAACGAGTCGAGACTGAGTAAATAAAATACCGGCATTATTAACTAAATGCGTAACAGGACCAAACTGCTGTTCGGTCGCATCAAATAGTTTAATGACCTGTTGTTCATCAGACACATCAGCCGCAAAATAAAAAGCGCGTCCACCCAATTGATTAATATTTGTAACCAAGGATTCGGCTTCCTGTTTACGTGAAAGGTAATTAACACAAACAGCATAACCTTGCGTCGCTAATAGCCTAGACGTTGCAGCGCCAATACCGCGGCTACCACCAGTAACAATCACTACTTTGTTCATTTAGCCCCCTTTACAATTATCCTACTTTTAATTGCTGTAATAACACCATCTTATGTTCATTGTGTTTTAGTAATTGCAGTTGCTTAAATCCCTGTTTTTGGTGGAATAACAAGGATGCATCATTAGCAGGCATAACATCAATTTCTGCAAAAATACTGGCTAATGAATGGTTTTTTGCCCATTCTAAAGCATATGTAAACAAACGAGATGCGACACCTTTTCCTCTGTAATTTTCAGAAACCACTATTCTATCAATATACAAAAACGAATTATAACTATCATTAAACCATTGATAGTTAATACTTTCGTAAGCAATGTCACTAGAAAAAGCTAACAATACACCCGCAACTTGCTTTTGATCCTCAAGTACAACAGCTATTGCAGACACCTTGATTAATCTGACTAGTTTCTCTCTGTCCATGGGACTTAAAACTTTTACAGATATTTCGTTTAATGCCAGAATAGATTCAAAGTCTTTTTGTAAGATATCCCTAATAATCATCTAAACCTCCTTGATGTTTCTGTTTAAAGATATCCTAAATTGGATTCATACACTTTGCCACATTATTCACTGTGTTTGTAATAACAAAGTGAATATTTACAGTTGAAAGAATTACAGATTGATAAAATTGATATTAAGAGAGTTATTATTGATAGGATTTGATGCGCGTTGATATGCTAAAAGTAATGAGTGAAATCGTGAATAGTTTATTCGCTTTATAATTGGCTTAATTAATCAAGTAAAAGGTAAGTCATCATTAACAAAGCCAACTTCACTTGTAACACGAAGAAGTGAAATTGACTTGATTGGATCGTATTTGCGCAGTGCTATTGAACTTTATATCTGAACAGCACCAGGTTATCTAGAACAATATTACTTGACCAAATAAACTCAGCACCTAAACCCGTAAACTGTGGTTGAAAATTCATATAGGCTTTTTTATTGTTCACCCCAATTTGTTCCTCTGTATATTTCACCGATTTTGGCCAAGATAAATGACTTTCGTTGAGCTCCCATCCTATTGGGATATCCCAATGTATAGAATAAGTCTTAACATATTCATCAAGCCCGTCAGTTTTACATTTATCTGTAAGGCGTTTTTCACCTATTTCTTTGACACAAGATAAATCATAAATTGGAGACGTATAAAAAGTTTGCGCAGACCAATCAGCATTAGTTACCGTGCCATCTGAAAAACTAGCAATCAACCCACCATCTCCTGGGTGATAACGTTTACCTCGATTGTTTTCACTACCTAAACCAGAGTTTTCTTCCCAATCAACAACCATAATGGCAATATCATAGGGTTTTTTAACTTGAAATCTAACAATATTAGAATTAAACGGTGTAAATGGAACCGGATCGACACCTATCAAGTTACCATTGATGTACATTTCAAAGTAATTATCAGCAAAAATATAACCCGTAATAACCTCTCCATCAGGATCAATTTCAATAATTGGAACTGTCGAAATATCAACATCAGATAATGATTTGGGCGTTACTTCAGAGCACTCATCATAAAGGTTATTAACAAAATTCTGCTCTTTAAATTGCACATCGGCAGGAACAGTGAATTCTTTTTCACCTGAAACCTTTACCCCTAACGGTGAGGGGCGAGATTGACCGTTTTCACATTCATATAAATTTGCTATTGAAACATCTGCTTTACCTTCAATAACAAAACCGCTTCCCTGATAAATGCTAGCTGTAACAGACAATGGAAAAGAAAGCATAATATAGAGTGGTAATCGCTTGATATTCATTTAGACTTCTCAATTCCTTGATTATTTTAAGAGGCGAAGTATAAAGACCTAATACCCATTCTTCAATAGTGGATAACATTCTAGTAACAAATTTAAAATACGCTTGTAGGGTATAACAATATGCTAATACCAGCTAATGACTCATTAATTATTTAAGTAAAATTAACTTATATTATTCTCGTATACATAACCCACTGTTTTTGCTATTAATTTAAAACCATGTTTTTCAACAATGCCTTTGCTCATGTCCGAAGCATCAATGCTAAGAAACTTCTTACCTCTGGATTTTGCTTCCGCTATCCGCTTATTGAGTAGTTTGCAATAATATCCTCTGCCACGATATTTTTCGACAGTACTTCCTCCCCAAATACTGGCAAAAGGACTATCAAGGTTAAATATAATCCAAGCAGATGTGACGGGTTTACCATCAACGTAGACCACATATATTGATATTGATTTTGGGGACTGCGTTTTGAGCCCTAATAAATAATTATATTGCCATTCAAAATCCCCATCCCAGACTTGCTGTTGAACCGATATTGCATCTCTGATACCTTGGCTATCTGAAACTTCGACTATTTCATTGTCATCAAAATAAGGTTCACTTACTGACGCTAAATCTAAAACCATAAATGATTCTGTATCCGCTTCTTCGAAGCCATTATCTATCAATATTTGTGCAATATTAACTGGCGAATCTGTATTGTAGGTTTTCCATTCAAAGCTGAGTCCTAATTCACTGAAATATTTTACTTCTTTTTGTATTTGATCAACTGCATCATTTGGTTTCATTTCAAAATAAGAAATGTAACTACCGTAGTCGTTATTTGAGACAAATTTAACGAGCTTGGTTGTGGCGATTTTCTTGCCAGAAAATGCATTGATATTTATACGTTCATAGTGATTGTATTGATTCATTACTGCCGTTTTATTCATAATCCCCCTCTGTAAAACTAATACACTAAATTATTAAAATGACTTTTCATGTTGGCATTTCCAGCAAAAATCAAAAGCGGGATCATTTACCTCATAGCATTCTTGGCATGCCCAATCAGCTGCACTTTTAGTATTCTGCGATGATTCAACGATTTCAGTAGCACGGTCAAAATTATCATCATCAACAACCCAAACCTCAGGCCAAGCATCGAATGCAGATATTTCTCCTACCGCTCCCTGTGCAAACTCATTTTTAACAAATGTATTGATACCTTGTGCTTCAATTAGGTTTTTCATATTGTTAACCAGAAACTGATTTTCATTACTATAAACTAGCTTCATAAATACATTTACCTCGTGTAGTTTGAATATAATGATTATATGTAGTTGTAAATATAGGGTAATAACTGATTAGCGAGTTTAATTGATAGGCTTTATTTAAAACTGCCAATAACATAGATATTATTTATTAGTAACAGAGGCTTAAGCGTAGTAGAAGAAACGATTTATAGTTTTGTGACATTAGATAATTGATTGGTCTTATTAATTTTAGGGCTTATGATGGGTAGAAATAAACAATGGGTAGGATTACGCTTGGCCTGCATCTAGCCATTGTAGCTACATTAGCCTCCCACAAGTTTATCGAATCTTCCCGTTATGGTACAAACCCTGATATTTCAGAACAAATGTCCATTTGATTTAAAATCACATAATCTTGCTCACTAAAGCTCGTTAATCCCCTTGCTAGAATAGCAATGCCAAGAAATTCTCCGTAATTATGAGGCTCTTCATTTTCGTATGCGACGAACATATCAATAATCAAATCACTTTCTATTTCATCATCTTCGTTGGTATTATATTTTCTAGCTAATAAACTATAATATTTATTAGCTAGATCATGTTGAGGCACTTGATCATAATCTTGATCTACTTGCCAATCAGTATCTATTTCATCTTCTAAAAAATATTCAAATTTCTGTGCAGCGTCAAGTGCTTTATCTGCAGTATCTGTTTGCACAATTTGAAAATATATTTTCACTTTCCCCCCAATATTATTAGCAATTAATATTGAATCTTTAGTGGTTAATGCTGTTCCGCTAGGTACATAGATCATTGCCCCTGTTTCTGTATTTTGGTAAACATCAATTTGAGCGTCTTGCAGTGAATAACCAAACTCTTTGGCCTCATTTGTAAGTTCATTTAATTTTTCTATATCTACTATAGAATCTTCATATGGATCTTCGCTATTTATCAAACTCTCGAGAAGATCTTGCAAGGACACTTGGTAGACTTTGTAATATTTACTGCTCCCTGCAGTGACAATATTATTACTGTCATCCGGTTCAACTTTAACACTAAATTTTATATTATCGTCAGCAGGCCTTTGGGATTGAATTGCATTGTTTTTTATACCATTAGCTTCTAAAGTTAATAGATAACTGTCGGCTGGTATAGCCCAATTTACACGCCTAAATCCCTGTTTACTTAACCCTCCAGCGCCGATAGCAATAACTTTGTTGTTACTATGATCAATAATTGGCGCTCCGGAA
>JBALXF010000118.1:0-7877 GCA_036961085.1 Psychromonas sp. | reverse complement strand
CTAGGCTTCAATTTTATGCCTAGTATCTCGGCTCAACTTGCCTTGCTGACTTTGCATCTTGAAGTATCATGGGTATAGGAGTCGACTCCTGAACAAGAAGCGACTTCTATAAGTGCGTAAGGTATAAAAATTAACTGATAAAGCTTACTGCAGTCTCTTAAAACGGCACTGGGTATAACTTAAACAGCGCATCAATATCGGTTAATGCTTGGCTGTTTAGAGGCTTTGAAAAAGCGTTAATATCCTCTTTCAATTGTGCAATGCTAGTTGCGCCGATAATAGTTGAGGTCACACCATCTACTTGGTCACACCATGCTAGAGCCAGTTGTGCGGCAGTCATGCCATGTTGCTGAGCAATTTCTGCATAACCTGTAATCGCTTTTTGTGAAGCAAGGTTGTCTCTAAACAATCCATTACGTTGAGAAATAGTCCAGCGGCTACCTTCTGGTCTAGCACCATTGAGGTATTTCCCACTGAGCATGCCACCGGCAAGTGGCGACCAGGGTAAATAAGCGATATCTTCATGCACGCAGTTTTCAATTAGGTAAGGCCAGTCTTTAGCGTGTAATAAATTAAACTCATTTTGAATCGAAACCATGCGTGGTAAATCGTGTTGTTCGCTTAGTTTTAAATAGGTATTAATGCCCCAAGTAGTATCATCTGAGAGGCCACAAAAACGAATTTTTCCGGCTTTAATACAGCGATCTAATTCTTGCAGAATATCTAACATCTGCGCGCTATGATCCGCAGCATTGATATCAGTAAACTTAAATTGATTCGGGCTATGTTTACCAAAATGTGGCGTAGTACGGTTTGGCCAATGCAATTGAAACAAGTCGATATAATCTGTTTGTAGGCGTTTTAATGAAGCATCCACCGCTTTTACAACTGAATCTCCAGTGATTGGTCCGCCATCACGTACCCAAGGCATACCTGGACCTGCAATCTTAGTTGCCAGCACGATATCTTTACGGCGGGCTTTATTTTCGCTTAACCAATTACCAATAATTGTTTCTGTTTTACCGTAGGTATCTGGAGAGGGCGGTACTGCGTACATCTCCGCTGTGTCAATAAAGTTAATACCTTGTGAGAGTGCGTATTCTATTTGCGCGTTGGCCTCTTGTTGATTATTTTGCAGCCCCCAAGTCATGCTACCTAGGCAAACTCGTGACACTGATAGCCCGCTACTACCTAATCTTGAAAATTCCATCGTTACTCCCTAATCCATTAATATTCATGCATCCACGATCGATTGAAATTGTATATTTGAAGCCATTTATACCCATCATACTTCAAGATGCAAAGTCAGCAAGCTGAAAGGGAGCTTGAGAATAAACTTATGTTACCTGAACATACTTTATCCCGCATTAATTTGAATCCAATAACGCTGTCACAGGCACAAAATCGGGTAACAGTCATTGCTGATTTCGCTGCAAATATAGCTTATAAATCAATCTGAAAGCTCAATTAATTAGTCGTTTACCTGCTCATTACATCAATCATTTTGAATGAACAGTTCAGTATTTCCCGTTATTAATTGGTCGTTAAGAAAATTATAATAACTTTCAAATACATTAATTGTAACGCGAGGCCACAAAATGAGCACAGTAAAATCAAGTTGGAAAAGTAGCATTGATAATGGTGAATACCTACGTAAAGCATCGCAATTTAGAAATTGGATCACAGCCGATGGCAGTGCTGGTGAAACTGGCGTTGCTGGTTTTAAAGCAGAGGCAGGGCGTTATCACTTATATGTTTCTTTAGCATGCCCTTGGGCGCATCGCACATTGATTTTTCGTCAACTCAAAGGGCTTAGTGATCTAATTAGTGTCAGCGTTGTACATCCTGAAATGCACCAGCAGGGCTGGACCTTTAAACATGATCAAGAGTCTTCTGAACTTTATGGTACAACCGGTGATACCTTATATGGTAGTGAATTTATGTCGGCAAGATATTTAGATAACGTACCTGATTATCAAGGCAATATTACGGTTCCAGTTTTATGGGACAAACAAAATAAAGTGATTGTTAGTAATGAGTCAGCCGAAATTATTCGTATGTTAAATAGCGAGTTTAACCATCTTACGGGCAATGACTTAGATTTTTATCCGCAACACTTACGTAGTGAAATCGATGAAATAAATGAGCTTGTTTATCATAAAGTGAATAACGGTGTTTATAAAACAGGTTTTGCAACGAGCCAAGCAGCTTATCAAACCCATGCTCAAGAACTGTTTTCAGCATTAGCCTTGATTGATGCAAGGCTTGCAACGCAGCGTTATTTGGCTGGCAGTGAAATAACTGAAGCCGATTGGCGTCTGTGGACAACTTTAGTTCGTTTTGACTCTGTGTATCATACTCATTTCAAATGTAATCTTAATCTGTTAAAAGAGTTCGACAATATTTACCACTATATGATTGAACTTTATCAGCAACCAGGTGTTGCGCAGACGCTAAATACGCAACATATCAAGCATCATTATTATGCAAGCCATTTAGCCATTAACCCGTATGGGATAGTACCGCTAGGACATCAGCAAGATTGGTCAGTCGCACATAAGCGAGATAATTTAAGTTAATTACAAAGCAGGTTAGTGGAGACATATATGAATGTATTAAAAGTAATTAAATCACAAGCGACTCAAGATGGAGATGGGGTCAATATTGCCCGTGTTGCAGATTTTACAGGGCAATCATTTGATCCGTTTTTAATGTTAGATGAATTAAAGTCTGACGATAAAAGTGACTTTATGGGCGGCTTTCCTGCACATCCGCACAGAGGCATAGAAACCTTTACTTATATTATAAAGGGCGGTTTTGAGCATCAAGATCAAATGGGTAATAAAAAAGTAATTGATGCAGGCAATGTGCAATGGATGAGCACAGGTTATGGCGTTATTCACTCAGAAATGCCAATTGCAGATGCAAAATATGGCATGCATGGCTTTCAAATTTGGTTGAATATGCCAGCGAAACATAAATTACGCCCATCGCGCTATCAAGATTCGAGTGACACTGCTTTGCCCATACTGAGTAATGATAAAGGCGTCAGTTTAACCTTACTTACTGGCGAGTGGACGCTCGATGTTGAAACCGCAATATCGCCGTTAAATGGCCTTGCAGGGGATGCTGCGATTGCAGATTTAAGATTAACTAAAGATGCGCAGGCGAGCTTTGATTTATCTAGTTATCAACAGGTACTGGTTTATGTGCATACAGGATCAGTAGCAACTCCAAGCTTGCAGGCTGGTGAAATGGCAATAATTGATGCGTAGCAATTATTGACTATTAAGGGGGGAGAGCAAGGCGCTGGATTACTTATCTTATGTGGCAATAAAATAAACGAAAAAATAGTCCATATGGGCCCCTTTGTAATGAATACTCAAGATGAGATTAAGCAAGCTATTTACGATTACCAAAATGGAAAATTTGGTGAAATAGGCTGATTCACTCAACAATGATTAGTGTATATAACAATCACTTTTAATAATATTTTTCTTGCTTGATTTGTATTCTAAGTTCATATTAATTAAATGATTATTTGACTTAGAGCAAGGTTGTTACTGATGAAATGTATTGCACTGATCACCGATATGGAAGCAAAAGTTGAACAACAATGGTTACAACTATTACAAGATTTACTAACAGATGAAAAAATACTGCTAGCTGGGCAAATTAGTGAACAGCAAGCATTTGATATTGATATAGCCATAGTTGCTAACCCTGATCCTGATATTATCGTAAAATTCCCTAATTTAATCTGGATACAAAACCTATGGGTAGGGGTTGAGAAACTGCTTGAAAAGTTACCCCTCGAAAAAATAAAAGTGGTTAAATTAAATGATCCGCAATTAACCCGAACTATGTCAGAAGCCGTATTAGCGTGGACCTTGTATTTGCATCGTAATATGCCTGAATACGCTAAGCAGCAAGCACAAAAAAAATGGCTACAGCTACCCTATAAAAGTGCGCAACAAACACGTGTCTCTATATTGGGAGCGGGTACGCTAGGTTTGGGAGCCGTTGAGATATTAAGTCAGCATGGCTATCACGTAAGTTGTTGGAGCAGGACTGAAAAGCAGGTTAAGTCAGGTAAGCATTTTACCGGACAGTCTGGTTTACAGACTATGTTAGCTGAAACCGACATTTTGATTAATCTTTTACCCCTAACTCCCGCCACTAAGTACTTTATCGACAATGACTTACTTCGTAAATTACCTAAAGGCGCAAAACTTATAAACTTTGCACGTGGCGCAGTGGTGAACACCAATGAGTTATTATCTTTATTAAGTGAAGGGCATATTGCACATGCGGTATTAGATGTCTTTGAACAGGAGCCTTTAGCTCCAGAAAATGCAATCTGGCAGAATCCTAACATCACTGTTTTACCACATATATCGGGGCCAACGAGCATGCATAGTGCGGTTAAAATCGTTGCGCATAATATTACTAGTTATCGAGAAACCGGGATTATTGCCAAGCCTGTCAATACGCAACAAGGTTATTAATTATTATTAGGCTAACTGTACCTAGCTGTTTATTAAGTCGCTACACTTTACAATGAGTTAATTCATATTAAGGAAGAATAAATGAATATTAAATCGCTTCGCTGTTTTTGGGTTTTTGTATGTTTCTGCTTGAGTTTTAGTGCCAATGCTTCACTGCCTAATGCCGATGCACAGGGAAAGCCTTTTCCTTCTTTAGCGCCTATGCTAAAAACAGTTAACCCTGCTGTGGTTAATATTTCCACTTTCTCAACTCGACAAGCTGAGCTTAATCCTCTTTTAAATGATCCTTTCTTCAGACACTTTTTTAACCTGCCTGAAGAGCAAGAGTCACAACAGCAAAAACCTCAAAAGCGTCAGCAAAGTGCCGGTTCTGGTGTTATTGTTGATGCTGATCAAGGCATAGTGATGACCAATTATCATGTGATAAAAGACTCAGATGAAATACACGTTTCCTTAATTGATGGTCGTAGTTACCAAGCTAAATTGATGGGAAGCGATCCTGATTTAGATATTGCTATCTTACAAATTGAAGCCAAACAATTAACTCAAGTTGAAATAAACGATTCAAGAATATTAGAAGTTGGTGATTATGTTGTTGCGATCGGTAACCCGTTTGGATTAGGTCAAACCGTGACCACTGGGATTGTCAGTGCGATGGGACGCAGTGGTTTAGGTCTTGAGGGATATGAAAACTTTATCCAAACAGACGCGTCTATAAACCCAGGTAATTCAGGCGGAGCATTAGTTAACTTGAAAGGTGAACTAGTGGGGATCAATACCGCTATTATTGCGCCTGCTGGTGGCAATATTGGTATCGGTTTTGCCATTCCAATTAATATGGCAAAAGTCAGTATGCAGCAAATTGTTGAACATGGAGAGGTAAAACGCGGACAAATTGGTGTTGGTATACAGGATATTACACCAGAATTACGTGAAGCCTTAAATATGAAAAATGGGCAACGTGGTGTGCTTGTTACCAGTGTCACTAAAGGCTCTCCGGCAGAAAAAGCTGGTTTAGAATCTGGTGATTTGATCATTCAGGTAGATGATAAAGTAACAAAATCGACCGGACAGTTACGTAGTCGCATCGCAATTAAGAGTATTGGCGATACCGTTAAGGTGACGGTACTGCGTAATAATGAAAGCAAAACAATGCAAGTGAAGGTCGGCGAACCGCAATCGTTTACTAGTGCTGATAGTGATAAGGATTTACATCCATTACTTGAAGGTGTTGTATTTGAAAATAATGATGATGGCAAAGGGGTGGTGGTGACTGAGTTATTGAGAAATTCTTCTGCCGCTTTCGCTGGCCTACGTCCAGGCGATCTGATCATAGGAGCCAATCAGCAAATAGTAGATGATATTAAATCATTTAAGAAAGCAGTAAATTTGAAACAAGATATGATATTGCTGCAAGTTAATCGCAATGGTGGAACATCATTTATGGTCATACGTTAGTCTAGCTACAGCCATTTTGAGACTGTAAAAGCTAAAAAGGGTTATATCAATGGTTGATTTAACCCTTTTTAAATCTTAAAACTAATCAATAAATTTCTCTTTTATTGCTAAAATCTGTGGTTTTAAATCGACAAATAACTGTGCAAGTTGAGGGTCAAAGTGTGTGCCAGCACTTTCTGCGATTAGCGTGAAGGCATCTTCAACCTGCCAGGCTTTTTTATAGGAACGCTCAGAAGTGAGTGCGTCAAATACATCTGCAATGGCACAAATTCGCCCAAACAAGTGGATCTCATCTCCTCTCAAAGCATTTGGGTAACCAGAACCATCCCATTTTTCATGATGGGTCAGTGCTACTACTCTAGCCATTTCAAGTAACTTAGAGCCTTCACAATCGCCCAAAATCTCAACGCCAATATCGACATGATTTTTCATGATTATCCATTCGTCATCATCCAATTTACCTGCTTTCAGCAATACACTATCAGGAATACCAATTTTACCTACATCATGCATTGGTGCCGCTTCTCGCAGCGTCTCGGAGTCCTCTTCAGACATGCCACAGGCTTTTGCAAGAAGATAACTGTAATTGGCCATACGTATCACATGCATACCTGTTTCATTATCTTTAAATTCAGCAGCGCGTCCTAATCGCTCAATGACAGCTAATTTGGTACGGTTTATCTCTTCCGTTTTCTTTTTTACCTGTAAATATAATTCTCTTTTTTGATTACCGAGAGCAATATGAGTCGCAACACGTTGCTGCGCTACCTCTGGAGTGATCGGTTTGGAAATATAATCAACGGCGCCTTTTTTTAGTCCGTAGATTTCATCTTTCATTGACGTTTTAGCGGTAACAAAAATAACCGGTATATGTGCAGTATTTGGATGAGCTCTTAATTTATCGCAGACTTCATAACCATCCATGTCTGGCATCATAATATCAAGTAGGATCAGATCGGGCAGCGGCATCATTTGAGCAATTTTTAAAGCGAGAGGCCCACTGGTGGCAATACGTATTTTGTAATCATCTTTTAAAATATCGGCGAGGATTTCGATGTTCTCGGGAGTATCATCCACGATTAATATAATTGGTTTTTCCGTTTCATCCGGAGCCAGAGCGCTCATACAATTTCCTATCTGTCTTAAAATTTAGGCATAACAATCAGATATAATAGATTGAATTATTAGATATTTGCCTTAATGGGTGTTTCGTTTCGGTCTGCCGCTTCTGAACCCATAAATAGTAGAAAACAAGCTCAATAGTGGTCAGGAGGCTGAACTAATAAAGTGAGTTAAAATAAGTGTATGGCCCGCTAACACTGTATTTACTTAAACTTACTTCGATTAAATAAACCACGGTGCTGATAAATAAGCTCTTTAGCATGCAACTTAAATAGTTAACTGCTCAATATAAGCAACTCAGCTATATATAAAAATTAATTAGTTACTTTACCCCATATTTGATAATTATCCTCCATCTATTGATGGTCACGGCTCTCACTTTAAAAATGAAATAATATGGATTAAAAGTAAATACCTTATGATTAAATTGCTCATAAGGTATTTTAAAATAGGATAAAACATCTTTTTCTTGTTGTTGTGAAGCTTTGATATAATGCATTCTGTGCTTTTTCCTGTTACCGATTATTTATTTTAAACCTTACTGATTTGTAAATTTCAAATGAACTACACGGAATATTTCAGCCTGAAATAATGGCAAGGGACTGCTTGTGCTAAATTTTGTAAGAAATACATTAGTTTTCTGTTTTTTGATAACATTAACTTCTCAGACGTTGGCTAAAAATGAGGAGGCAGTAAATGAAACCTTGCAAAATACTGTGCTGGAAAATCAACTTCTGCCTGCACATCTAGTTAAATGGGTAGAGACTCATCCAGTCGTTCGCTATAGCC
>JBALXF010000117.1:0-7917 GCA_036961085.1 Psychromonas sp. | reverse complement strand
AAATGAGTAACGTCAATAAACTGATTATGAAACAATTGAATTCAGATGTCGCTTTGATTAATCAACTCGGCTTTTATATCGTAAATAGTGGTGGTAAACGCATTCGTCCATTGATTACTATTTTGTCTGCAAAAGCCCTTAATGTGCATGATCAAGAGATTACTAAACTAGCCGCCATTATTGAATTTATTCATACAGCCACTCTATTACATGATGACGTTGTGGATGAATCTGATCTACGCCGTGGTGAAAAGACAGCAAATGCACTATTTGGTAATGCTGCAAGTGTGTTGGTAGGTGATTTTTTATATACCCGCTCATTTCAGATGATGGCTGAACTACAAAACTTAAAAGTGATGGACGTGTTATCTAATGCGACCAATGTTATTGCTGAAGGTGAAGTTCTACAATTAATGAACTGTAATGATCCCAATACCACTGAAAAAAGTTATATGGATGTTATCTACTTTAAAACAGCCAAACTATTTGAAGCGGCAACACAATTAGTTGCGGTAATGAGTAAACAATCACAAGCGATAGAAAATGCACTGCTTGATTATGGGAAATACCTAGGCACCGCTTTCCAATTAACCGATGATGTTATGGATTACAGCTCAGATGCTACTGAAATGGGTAAAAATGCAGGTGATGACTTAGCTGAAGGGAAACCAACCCTACCGCTACTTTATGCAATGCAACATGGCACGCCAACACAAGTCACGCTGATTAGAGATGCGATTGAAAAAACCAATGGTATGGCGCATTTTGAAGAGATCATGCAGGCTCTGCGCGAAACTAAGGCTTTGGAGTACACCAAACAACGTGCTATTGAAGAAGCAGATAAAGCAATCGATGCCATCTCAATATTACCTGAAAGTGATTATAAACAAGCATTAATCAGTCTTGCACATTTAGCGGCAGACCGAAATAGCTAAACCAAGCACTCCGCTTTAGCCAAGTAAAACATAATAAAAAAGCCTGCCACATAAAATGTGAAACAGGCTTTAACTTCATTAGACTAATTTACTCACACTCTAAAAGCACCACACTTTCAAATGCACGTAAGGTTATTTGTTGCTGGATTGCTGCATTCTGTTGCACTGGGTAATTAGCAACAATATTCTTTGTTTTTTCTAAATCAAGATCAAGCGGTAAACAATATATAACCGATTCAGCTGAGAAGTTATTAATGCATAACAACTTCTGCGACTGGGTCTTACGCTGGTAACAAAACAATTGTTTATGAGTTGGCTCAAGATCAATGTAATCACCTTGCTCAATAACATCTAACTGTTTGCGCAGTTTTAGCAATTTTTTATAATGATAAAAAACAGAGTCTTTATCTGATAATGCATTCTCAACATTAACATCAAGATAATTGTCCGCAACAGCGATCCAAGGTTCTCCTTCACTGAATCCAGCTTGAGTCTGTTTATTCCACTGTATTGGCGTACGCGAGTTATCACGAGACTTCTGCGCTAAAATAGCCAGCACTTGTTGTTCTGTTTTACCTTGTTCAAGCATGATTTTATACATGTTGATACTTTCAAGGTCTCGATACTGACTAATTGAATCATAATTCGGATTAGTCATCGCAATCTCTTCGCCTTGATATATATAAGGCGTGCCTTGCATCATGTGTAAGGCATTCGCCAGCATTTTAGCCGACTCTACTCGATATTCTTTATCATCTCCAAAACGGCTTACAATACGTGGTTGGTCATGGTTACACCAAAATAAAGCAGACCAGCCTTTCTGATGCATGCCCTGTTGCCAGTAATTAAATATCTGTTTTAATTGCAACAAGTCTAATGGGGCTTCGGTCCATTTATCACCGTCAGTATAATCTGTTTTCAAATGATGAAAATTAAACACCATAGAAAGTTCTTTACCATCAGTAGATGAGTACTGTTGGCAATGCTCTAAAGTTGTAGATGACATTTCACCAACGGTTAGCGAACCATATTTATTGAATACTGACTCACTTAAGTGCTGTAAATACTCATGAACACGTGGACCATCTGTATAAAATTTACGGCCATCACTTTCATCTTGTGGAAAAGACTGTTGTTTAGAGATTAAATTAATAACATCAAGACGAAAACCATCTACCCCTTTCTCTGCCCAAAAGCTGATCACTTTTTCAACTTCAGCACGTAATTTCGGGTTTTCCCAGTTCAGATCCGCTTGTTGCTTAGCAAAAAGGTGTAAGTAGTATTGTTCACTGTTCGGATCGAACTCCCATGCATTACCACCAAACTTAGATTGCCAGTTTGTTGGCTCAACACCGTTAACCGGATCTTTCCAAATATAATAATCTCGATAAGGACTATTTTTATCTGCAATGGCCGACTTAAACCACTGGTGCTCAGTAGAAGTATGATTCACAACAATATCGAGAATAATACGAATGCCTTTTTGATGCGCGACTGACAGCAGCAGATCAAAGTCAGCCATACAACCAAAATCAGGATTGATATTATAATAATCAGAAATATCATAACCATTATCGATCATCGGAGAACAATATATCGGTGTTAGCCAAATAGCATCAACACCTAGTTTTTGTAAATAATCGAGTTTAGAGATAATGCCTTGTATATCTCCCGTTCCTTTATCACCACTATCGCAAAAGCTTTTAGGATAGATTTGGTAAATAGTCGCTTTGTGCCACCATTGGTTATTTTTATTATTCATATTAAGGTCCTGAATAGCCAATAGGTTTATCCATCAGCTATTAATTAAAGCAAGTTATAAAGTAGTTACTCTTCTAGCAGATTTTTTTTCTCTGCTCTTTTATAAAGCACCATGGTTAACGCAATAGGGACAATAATGGCCGCGATCATCGCGATGAAAAAAGTGACCCAATATTGAGGCTGAATAGATAAAATGCCAGGTAAACCACCCACACCAATACCATTCGCCATAACACCCGCGCTACCACAAATACCAGCTGCAATAGCTGCACCAATCATTGCGCTGAGCATAGGGAATTTGTATTTAAGGTTGATACCGTACATTGCCGGCTCAGTCACACCTAGAAAAGCGGAAATAGCAGCAGGTACCGATATCTCACGTTCATTTTCTTTTTTACTTACCCAGATAATACCCACTACTGCAGATGCTTGAGCAATATTCGACAATGCGATAAGTGGCCAGATTGGTGTTCCACCCATATCTTGCATTAACTGTAAATCAACAGCATTAGTTGTATGGTGGATACCAGTGATCACCAATGGCGCATAAAAGAATGCAAATACCATCGAGCCTAAAATCGCAAAATCACCCGTCATAGCAACTTTGGCTGCATAGCCGACCGCATTACCAATTTCGCGACCGATTGGACCAATAATAGAATGTGCAAGGATCACCGCAACTAATAATGAAATAAATGGAACAACCACCAAATAGAGGTAAGAAGGTATGATTCGTTTCAAATTTATTTCAATCATGGCTAATGCGACACCAGCTAAAATAGCGGGAATAACCTGTGCTTGATAACCGACTTTCTCCATGACAAAGAAACCAAAGTCCCAAACATCTGGCACCTGTGAACCAATTGCATAGGCATTCATTAATTGCGGAGAGACAAGTGTAATACCCAGCACAATACCTAATACCGGTGTACCACCTAGCTTCTTAACTGTTGACCAACACACTGCAACAGGTAAAAAATGAAAAATTGCTTCACCTATTAACCATAGGAAAGAATGCACCGATGCCCAAAATTCGCTAGTTTCGACTAATGTTTGGCCCTCAAACATGCGAATATCACCGATTACATTTCTAAACCCTAGAATTAAACCACCGGTAATAATGGCTGGTAATAATGGAACAAATATCTCCGCCATATGGGAAATACCGCGCTCTAATAAATTCATATTTTGTCTAGCTACGTTTTTGCTTTGATCCTTAGAGTCACCACTTTGGCCTGTCATCTCATTGAGTAACTTATAAACTTCATCAACTTCAGTGCCGATAACAACTTGAAACTGTCCTGCACTAGTAAAACAGCCTTTTACCATAGCGATCTTTTCAATTTTTTTAATATCAGCAAGTTCGGTATCATTTAATACAAAACGTAGTCGTGTTAAGCAATGACTGACACTCGCGATATTTGATGCACCGCCGATAAATTTAATTAACGACTCTATTTGTTGTTGATCAATTTTACTCATAGCATTATCCATTTTATTTAATAAGTATTTATTTAAATGGGAGCGCTCCCAAAAAGTGATTGGATAATAGACAAGACATACAAAAATTAAAATAAGAACACCTCTACAACGAGAGATAGATCATAAAATAATCAACTATTCCTCTATTTGTTACACTACAAGGAAGCTGATTGAGTGAGATGCACCACTCTATGATCGCCAGAAAGTTGTTTAAACAACAGGTCTGCGGCGCTTTGCCCTGCTTGGAAATAACCGGGATCTATACTGAAGGTATTTTGGAAAAGAAAAGCAAGCATATCCGTAGCGCCTATTCCTGAAACTAAAACATCACTACGATTCAATTCTTGTAAACGCTTAGCGACGCCCATTGCGAGTGTGTCACTGGCGCATACGATCGCTTCTGTATCATCGGTTAAGACTAAATCAGTTAACTCATAGCCATTATGGTGGCTTAATTCACCGGTTTGGAAGGTCGCTTGTAAGGAATGTTGTTTACAATAATCAAGATAAGCATTTAGGCGCATAAAACCGGTAGTTTTATCATTCGGGTTAACCCCGATAAAACTAATGTTTTGCTTACCTAACTTTTGTAGATGCTGCATTGCTTGCTGGATCATACCGTGATTGTCATAACCAACCGATGAAACAGACTCACTATCAACGGCAATGACCACTGCTTTGGGTCCTAGCTTTTCAACAGCCTGTAGATCAAAGCCTGTAAAACCAAACATAATGACACCATCAACATGGCGTTTTTGCAATACGTCTAAATGCTCATTGGTTTTACTCGCACTGAACAGCCCTTCCATGATCAATGCATCATAGCCATTAGCATAAATGACCTCTAGCAAGCCACTCACTACTTGGTTTTCTGAAGGTGATGACAAACGAGAAAGGATAATGCCAATAACTTTAGCAGACCCGCCTCCCATCACTTGTGCTGATTTTGATGGAATAAACCCTGACTCTTGAATCACGCGCTCTACTTTTTCGCGTGTACTTGCTTTCACTTTAGGATCATTAGTCACAACACGTGACACTGTTGATTTACCAACACCAGCCAGCTTAGCAATATCCATGATAGTCAGTTTTTTAGCCATTTTTTTTACCTTTCAATACAAAAAAACCCTCTACACTTTGCAATGTAGAGGGCTTTTTCTAAATATAATTATTATTAACCGAATGGGTTAACTTGAATCATAGTTTCATTACGATCCGGACCAGTAGAAATAATATCCATTGGTATACCAGTGATCTCTTCTAAGCGCTTAATGTAAGCTTTTGCATTAGTAGGTAATGCATCGTAACTTGTTACGCCAAATGAAACTTCATCCCAACCAGGCATAGTTTCATAGATTGGCACAGCGACTTCATAACCATCTGCAGACATTGGCGGTACATCAACTACACGACCATCAGGCATAGTGTAACCAGTACAGATTTTGATTTCTTTTAAGCCATCTAATACATCAAGTTTAGTTAAGCAGAAACCTGTAATGCTGTTTAGTTGTACTGCACGTTTAATTGCAACGGCATCAAACCAACCAGTACGACGTAAACGACCAGTCGTTGCGCCAAATTCATGACCAACAGTACCTAGGTGTTTACCAGCAGGATCTAATTTATCAATACCGTCATAAAGCTCAGTTGGGAAAGGACCCGAACCAACACGTGTTGTGTAAGCTTTAACGATACCTAAAACGTAATCTAAATGAGTCGGACCAAAACCACTACCAGTAGCAACACCACCGGCTGTAGTATTTGAAGACGTTACGTATGGGTAAGTACCATGGTCAATATCAAGTAAGGTACCTTGAGCGCCTTCAAACAAGATATTTTCACCACGTAAACGGGCTTTATCTAGTTCATCAGCAACATCAATTACCATACTGATTAGAAGTGGTGCCATTTCAGTTATTTGTGCAAGCACATCATCATAACTAACAGCTTCTTCTTTGTAGTAATTTACAAGTTGGAAGTTGTGGTATTCCATCACTTCTTTAAGTTTAATTGCAAATGTATCCATATTAAATAGATCATCTACACGTAAACCACGACGAGCAACTTTATCTTCGTATGCTGGACCGATACCACGACCAGTTGTACCGATTGCTTTATTGCCACGCGCTTTTTCACGCGCAACATCAAGTGCTACGTGATAAGAAAGAATAAGTGGACAACCTTCACTGATAGATAGGCGATCGATAGCAGGAATTCCGCGCTCAGTAAGCATGTTCATCTCTCTGAACAATGCGTCAGGTGCTAATACCACACCATTACCGATAACACATTTTACGTTTTCACGTAGGATGCCTGATGGGATTAAATGAAGAACAGTTTTTTCTCCATCAATTACCAATGTATGGCCTGCATTGTGACCACCTTGGTAACGAACTACCCACTGTGCTTTATCAGTTAATAGGTCTACAACTTTACCTTTACCTTCGTCACCCCATTGAGTGCCAAGAATTACTACGTTATTTCCCATCAGTTCACACTTCTCTAAGCGAATTAAAAAAGGATTTTAGCAAACATTAAACATCAATTTCAAGCTAGATATGGATCTGTTTATCATATAAGCAGTTCAAAATTTCATTTCAGGCACAAAAAAGGGCGATAAATCGCCCTTTCTACCTTACCAAAAACAATGATTACTCTTTATTATTCATGTACTTAAAGAAATCAGAGTCAGGACTTAATACCATTACGTCATCTTTACCAGAAAAGCTTTTCTTATATGCTTCCATACTACGCAAAAATGCAAAAAACTCAGGATCTTGACTGTAAGAGTCAGCATAAATCTTCGAAGACTGTGCATCACCGTCACCACGAATCTGTAAAGACTCTTTATTGGCTTCAGCTAACATGATCGAAACCTTACGATCGATATTTGCACGAATCACTTCAGATTGCTCTTGACCTTGAGAACGATGCTCTTTCGCTACTGCTAAACGTTCAGCACGCATACGTTGGTAAATACTGCTACTAATTTCATCAGGTAAGTTGATTTTTTTGATTCGAACATCAACAACTTTGATACCTAACTCAGAAGAGCGAGCCATACGCTTAAGTGCAGTTTCCATTAATTGGCCACGTTGACCAGAAACAATGTCTTTAATCGTGAGAGAACCAATTTCATTACGTAAACCGTTATTAATTTTACGTTTAAGTAGCGCTTCAGCTTGCATTTTATTACCACCTGTTGCCAAGTAATAAACTGCTAAATCTTCAATCTGCCATTTCACATAAGAATCAATAATTAAGTCTTTTTTCTCTGAAGTTACAAAACGATCGGCTTGATCATCAAGTGTTTGGATACGTGTATCCATAGTACGAACAGAGTCAATAAACGGAACTTTAAAATGTAAACCTGGTGGATATGCAACCGGTTGACCTTCGCTATCACGTTTTACTTTACTAAATTGCATCACGATACCGTGCTGCCCTTCTGAGACAACAAATGCACTGCTAATAAACATTAAAAAAAGTGCAATAGGAATTATTAATAGTTTATTCATTAGTAATCTCTCCCAGTGCTTCGACTACTACGAGTAGAAGAGTCACTTGTTGATAGACGTTGAGCATTATCAGCTTGTTCATCTGCACGAGAACGTGTTTCAATTTCAGAAAGTGTCGTATTCACTTCGTTTGTAGACGGTTTGCTCATTAATTTATCTAACGGAAGGAAAGTTAAATTACTACCCGATTGATTATCAATTAAGACTTTAGAACTGTTTTG
>JBALXF010000116.1:0-7949 GCA_036961085.1 Psychromonas sp. | reverse complement strand
CTAAAAATATCGAACAATTAGCGAATAAATTGTCGGAGCTTCGTGGTGCAGCCATGAAAGTGGGACAAATTTTATCGATGGATGCAGGTGACCTATTGCCGCCAGCACTGAGTCAATTACTCGATAAACTTCGTTCGAATGCTCTGCCTATGCCTCATAAACAACTTGTTCAGGTGCTACAAGAAGAGTGGGGAGAGGGTTGGTTAAATAGTTTTGGGTATTTTGATTTAAGACCTTTTGCTTCGGCATCAATTGGTCAAGTACATATTGCACATAAAAATAATGGAGCAAAACTGGCTGTAAAAGTGCAATACAAAGGTGTCGCAAAAGCGATATCGAGTGATGTAGACAATGTTGCTTTATTATTAAAGCTTTCTGGTTTACTGCCGAAACACATTAACATTGGTCCACTACTTGAAGAAGCTAAAGCTCAATTGCTTATGGAGGCCAATTATACCCAAGAGGCTGCTTTTATTAATGAATATCGGTATGTGCTAAAAGATAAAGGGTTCATTTTACCTGAAGTCGATGATGATTTATCTACCCAATCTATTCTGGTTATGAGTTTCATTGAGGGCGTTCCTATTGATGAAGTTGAGGCATTAGATCAAGCGGTCAGAAATAAAGTAGTAGAGTCTCTAATAGGGCTGTTTTTTGAAGAGTTGTTCTCTTTTCAATTAATGCAAACAGATCCTAACTTTGCTAATTATCTGTACCAAACCGATACTAGCAATATAGTACTACTTGATTTTGGAGCGACTCGTAAAATCCCATCTAAAGTTAGCATAGGCTATTTAGCATTAATTAATTCAGGTATTCAAAATGATGAGAGTGGAATGGTCAATTCAGCTAGAGATATTGGCCTTTTTGAAGACAATATTGACAAAACTTACTTAAAACAAGTTTTAGATATTTTTAGACTAGCTTGCGAACCCCTAGTGAGCGATGAAAATTATGACTTTGCTGCGAGTAGTTTAGCCCAGAGGATTAAAGAAAAGGGGTTGTTGATTAATTCACAACAAGAACAATGGCACACACCGCCCATCGATGCAGTGTTTATTCATCGAAAATTAGGCGGCTTATATTTACTTGCCGCTAAGTTAAAGGCCAACATAAATATACACAGGTTATTTGATAAATATGTTACCAAACAATCATCTTGATATAGTTAAAGAATCAGATCGATCGAGAGTAATTGAAATGGCTTGGGAAGATCGCACGCCATTTGAAGCTATTGAAACACTATATGGATTAACTGAATCTCAAGTTATTCGTTTAATGAGGCAAGCGTTAAAACATAAAAGCTTTAAAAATTGGTGTAGCAGGGTATCAGTACGACAAAGCAAACATTTAAATATACGTACTGATGTAATAAGGCGCTCCTATTGCCCTAGCCAATATAAGGTAAAATCAGCCAATAAAACTAAGCGCTGATAAACCTTATATTTAACTTTAAACTGATAATTTAAGGTTAGCCCTATAAATCATCCAAACGAGATAAGTATCTTTTAGCCTTAGCGAGCAAAACTAACTCTGGACACCGATCAATTTATTGGTGGACTTTAAGTATTTGGGTATCCTGTATCTCTTTATCATATTGATTCGAAAACTCGGTAGCACGCAAGACAGTGCTTGACATGATTTAGTTTGTGACCTTAATCATGTTGAGTTGGGATTTGTAAGTAACTGAATTAATGTTAGTACTAAATAATTACTGAGGCTAATAAAGCCAAGAGCCGTAGCCATAAAAAAACTGCTTTAATTCAGATGGGGGACTGGGGCAAATTGACACCAACGTTATGATTTTAGGCGTGTATTAATAAGCAACAGATCAGTGGTACTTGTACGTTTTTATACTTGGTTAAAAAACAGCTAAGGAAACTTACATACCAGCTAACAGCAACTTACTAATTATCCCCTTGCTTTTCTCTGCTGCGCATTCATATTCATCCAACTTTAAATGAAGATAGTGTGGAAGCAACTAAAAAATTGGCTCCTTACTAAGAAGCCAACATAAAAGTCATATATATTGATACTTAAAGCTCTGTTTTAATTTGCTTAAGGGTCTGCTCTGTGGTTCTCACCGCGTTAGCAATCATTCTAAAATTTGTCATTGCCGCTTTATAACCATCCAATTCAGGCATTTGTGCTGCAGCCGTTGCATCAGAAACAACTTGCACTTCAAAGCCTTGCTCCATAAATTCACGAAGGTGCGATTCTGTGCATAAATTAGCAGACATACCAGCTAGAATGATTTTATTAATACCACGCTTTCTTAATTGCAAAACCATATCATTAGATTCAGGGCCATAAACTTTATGGGGACTGGTCACTATCGTTTTTCCGTTGTTGATATAGGGTTTATATTGTTTTAACCAATCGGCACCAGAGTCCTTAAAACCTTCTGTTGATAATTGATCTTTACGATCAAACATCCCCATTGCATGCATTGCTTTTTCTAGTGCACCACCATGTTCCCATTTATGATCAAGTGGGTAGTAATAATGCGGAGAAATAAAAACAGGAATATTTTTCTCATCCGCAATTTTGAAAAGACTATCTATATTTTCTACAGTACGATTTTCCGTTACGCTCTTACCAACTAAACCCCATGTCACACCATCTGGACTTAAGAAGTCATTCTGTGGATCTGTAATAACAATTGCAGTGTGTCCTTGTTCAAATACCACACCCGGATCGGGCAAAGCAGCTTGAACACTGAGGATACTGCTTGCAGATAAAAGTGTTGTAACAACTACTAATTTTTTTGTGAATTTTAACATGCTTGTATTCCTCTTTTGAGTAATGTCTTCTTGACAAGCCTGTACTCCTTTAACTTGTACTAACATTAATTACAGAGGATGTCAATGTGGTATATTGTTTTAACTAATTGTTATGCATCCAAAATAACAAATAACTAGGAACACCCATCAATTTTTTGGGTGTACAGCGCCTTAGGCTCGGCGTCTAAGTTTACATAATTGACATCTGAGTCTAAACTTACTCTTGTTACAAGTCGCAGTTCTGGAGTACTTTTTATGCTGCAAACTCGTTTTCAATTTCTTATTCTTCTCTTTTTTTTACTTCTTCCTGTCACGTCAATGGCCGAGGGTGTTGTTGCTATTAATAGCGAAACCCCGATTGATGAAGCTAGCTCGATTCCGATTGAACTTGGCACTACAACTTCCATTGAGGATGCGCTGGACAAACTCGACTCGGTTGATGTAATGATCGAACGTGGGCTCCAATACCTGCCGGAAGCCAAGGGTGAAGAGCGGACAATTCTGCTCATGTATATCAGTCAGATGGTGAATAACCAGACCCGGTTTGTTAACTATATATGGTCGGCGTATAAGAGTGATCCTGATATTCTGGATAAAGATCAGCTACAGACTTTGTTGAAGTCGCTAGATCGTCAGTATGATCTGATTGATAATGCCAGCGAGTTACTGGACAAGGCCTTGCGAGAGGAGCGACGGGAACTGGGGGATGTCACTGCACAAGCTCGTCTGAAGATTGAGCTGGATATTCGTGAGATAGAATTTACGCGAAATAAGATATACGAGCATCAGGCTCGCGTGATCACTTGGCTTGACCAGTTTGGCCAGCCCATAAGTGCCAAGCGTAAAGTGCTTGAACTCAAGCTGCTGCAGCGTGCAGATATGAATGCCATGCTGATTCGCTATGCCGATAACGAACTGAAAAAGTTACAGTCGGAGCAAGATGTCCTAGGTGATACCACCGAAAAATCCCATGCGATGGTAGTACAGGCATTCCTGCTGAAGAAATCGACTTCCAGTGTGTCTCTTGGCAGTACCATCAAGCTGTTAGAATCTTTCGATGTACCAGTGATTAATTTTAAAGAAATATGGGTCAACAGTAGCGATAATCTGGATAGCGATATCTATGATGTGGCTCTCATCAAACGCCTTTTGGGGCGCTGGGTACATGAATTTAGCGACTGGTTTTACACCAATGCCCTGAAAATATTGATGAAGATCTTTGTAGCTGGATTGATCATCTTCTTCTTTATATACTTGGCCAATCAGGTAAGCCGTCTGATGAAGCGTGGACTGCGAGTCTCCAAGCTAAACCTAACCCAATTGATGCAGGACTTTTTCAGTGGCATTGCCCATAGAACCATTATCTTCCTTGGGATCATGCTTGCACTGGTACAACTCGGTATCGATCTCGGTCCCTTGCTGGCAGGTTTTGGTATCGCTGGTGTCGTTATCGGTCTCGCGTTGCAGGATACCCTGTCAAACTTTGCGGCGGGTATCATGATGTTGATTTACCGTCCATTCGATGTGAATGATGTAGTGGTTGCCGGGGGAGTATCGGGCAAAGTGGTAAAACTCAGTATGGTGAATACTGTGATTAAGACCTTTGATAATCAGCGGATCGTGGTTCCCAATAAAATGATCTGGGAGAATGTTATCACCAATGTGACTGCCGAAAAAGTGCGCCGGGTAGACCTAGTTTTTGGCATAGGTTATGGTGATGATATCGACAAAGCGCGCCAGTTGCTGGAAGAGGTTGTGACAGGTCACGAGAAGGTCATGAAAACACCTGCACCGACCATTGCCGTCTACCAATTGGGAGAGTCATCGGTTGATTTCTGGGTTCGTCCCTGGGTCCATACAGATGATTATTGGGACGTATATTTGGAATTAACACGAGAAGTTAAGCTTAGATTTGATGAGTCTGGCATTAATATCCCATTCCCTCAAAGGGACGTACATTTGCACCCAACAGCTCAGTTAATGTCCTTATATGATAGAAATAATCCGGACGATTTAGCTAAGGAAGAATAACTATGGAGACCCATCAGTTTTTTGTTTCCGCCAGAACTGTGCGGTTTCGGGACTAAGCCGCCCCATGCAGATAATTGCCTACCATTTGATAACTGTTTTCCTGAGCCAACCTGATTTTAAAATGCGGTGGTGACAATTGGCCCGAATCCTGGAATCGCCAACAAGGCATTGATAATACAGTTGTTGTTTACAAATAGATTCAAGACCCATAGTTCATGATTCCATTTCGAGCGTGAGAACATTAATCTATTCTAATAAGTCATGAAGGGTACGTCTCATAATTCATTATCTGGCTCTTCTAAAACCATTGAAACTTGTTCTCTTAAGTCTTTAACACACCATACTCTCTGGCTAAACTCTTTAATTGATTCACAGCGGCAGGACGTTGCTCGACTCGACTTTGTCTTATGCGCCTTATCGATTTAAAATCTTGAAGCTCAACTATCTTTCGATTATCACTTAGGATTAAAGTGTACTTGATAACTAAAGAAGGTCGGTGCACCAATGACATTGTCAGGCTAATAGTACCCATTGTGATAATAGCGATAAATAACACACTTTTTCACCGAGAATGTGCACATAAAAACATACTCTATTAATAGATACTTGAACGACTAGATAGGTTGTAACTACAACTAAATATCAAGGAGGTAAAATGAATACTTCCTGGAAGAACAAGGTCAACGGGATTAAAAGTGCACACAATACTAAGTGGTGTCTTATTGGTTGTGCGATAGGCGATTTCGGTACAATTGCATATTTCCAAATGGTTGACCACAGTTTTTCAACGTTATTTGTTATGTCTCTTGCGGTCATCAACGGTTTACTTACGAGCATTTTATTTGAAACTGTTATTTTAGTTAGAGCCGGCTTCAATATAGGAAATGCTATCAAAACGGCATTCAGTATGAGCTTCATTTCTATGGTTGCAATGGAATTAGCGATGAATATTACAGACTACCTGCTTACTGGTGGCGCCGTGTTAACTTGGTGGGTCGTTCCCCTTGCTCTCTCTGCTGGTTTTCTTACTGCATGGCCGTATAACTATTGGAGATTACAAGCAGATGGCGAAGAATGTTGCTTGAGTAAGGTACCTGCTTAGCCCGTTAGCCGTTAGGGAACTTTTTATAAGAGGGATAAATGTCTGTTCTTTGTTTACTTTACTGTATATTCCTCATTGCTTACAACGTATAGGTGATACGAATGAAAAATTTTAAAAATTTAATTAAACTATTTCCAGAGTTACAGGACCAGATTGATTTATTTCACAAGGTGCTAAAAAAAGAAGATTGCCTTAGCGGTGAGAATAGAAAACTTATTGCTTGGGCTGTGGCAACAGCAAGTCAAAACGTACCTTTAAGAGACTTTATAAGATCAGAGTTAGGTGAGCTAACGTTTGAAGAGAAAAGAATTATTGTTATTTCAAGTAGCAGAATGGCAGTTACAAACCCATATTACATGAGTCGTAATGTTTTTCCTCTTCAGAGTGGCGGTACATTAGATGTGCTTGATTTTAGACCCTTTCAAGACTTAAACATAAATAATGAAGTAGGTTATCATTATGCGTGTATTGCTATTTCTTCAGTCAACACAGGTCTTATGTGTTTTGCTAGTCATGCTAATAGTCTTAGGTCTCACTCACAAAGTGATGAAGCTATAGACCAAGCGCTTCGGATAATTTCATCGGTGTTAGCGATTAAACAAATGATGTTTAATCTAAATTTAGAAGGATAAACGTCAAGAATTAAAGTGCTTGTTGAACGGGAAATGTATAGTGACCCTTATTTTACAATACCCTTAGGTGATATTGGGGTCTCGATTAAATGCCATTCAAATTCTTCGTAGCTCTGAATTATACTGAATTATAACTTGGGACACCCATCAATTTTTTGCTTAAAGAGTTACTTCAATTTGCAGAGCACAAGGGTAGGCGTTGGGTAGCCGGACAGTCTAGGTTATAACTGATTTTTCATTAAGTTGTCATTTGTTCAAAATAATTCCAATCATTAGTGTCAACTAGACTCTTTATCGCCTGTGTTTTAGAGCAAGCTCAATAGTTAATTATTTCCTATCACTGAATACAACCCAATTTTTCGTGTTTCAGCCACAAAAACGGAAATTTTCTTCTTTTTTAATGACTTATATTTTACTTTTACGTCCTAAGTATTTGATACATGGTTTAAATAAACTATTCTCAATGCTTATTTCAATAACTATCCAAATGCTACCTTACTGCTGGAAATACGACATTTTTTGGTTATGCGAATAAGGATATTCGAGGAACGAAAATCTAAACTATCAGCGGGAAAAATATAATTCAAAAAATCAGAGTTTACATTTTCCTGACATAGCGAAAGTTTAAATAAGATCGCAAATTTAGAGGTCACACTGTCTGATTTAAAATGCAAATAATCTTTGGGCTTACATGATGCTTTTGGGGATTATTCTACTCATTTTGACCTATTTTTCTAATAACTATTCTTTTAGAAATCATCAGATGCCAATGTTACACAAGTCTAGGTTACATTGTTTTTCCTCTTTTATTATTTCCTGATTACCCACATAAGTCCGCCATCATAATACTGCATATGAACTATATTTAGAGTGCGATTAATGAGGAGAATGGTTATGGGCAAAAATAAAGTTCAGCACCAATGTGGATATAGTATACCTGACTTATTTAAGCATTATGGCTCTGAAACTCAATGTGCAGATGCACTATTTCAGTGGAAGTGGCCAAGCGGTTTTATTTGTCCAGCTTGTTCTTCGACTAGCTATTGTTCGTTGAAATCAAGAAAACTCTATCAATGCAATCATTGTCATCATCAAACATCTGTTACTACCAATACTATATTTGAACATTCAAAATTACCATTAACTATATGGTTTTTAAGTGTTCATTTAATAACACAATCCAAAACTGGCATATCTGCATTATCACTTAAGCGGCATATTGGCGTTTCATACAATACCGCCTGGCGTGTAAAACAGAAAGTTATGCAAGTGATGAAGGAACGAGATGATAAACGGCAATTAACAGGAACTATTCAAATAGATGATGTTTATTATGGTGGTGAACGGCATGGTGGAAAGCGAGGTAGAGGCTCTGAAAACAAAACGCCATTTATTGCAGCG